>NZ_JBKKJR010000006.1:0-101709 GCF_046614755.1 Megasphaera indica | reverse complement strand
TGACTATGAAAAATTATATGCAAACTACAAGAAAAAGGCAGCTTTGATTGCTGGATAACTGATTGATAGAAACCTCAATTTAATTTGTACTCAAACTTGACATAGGACCAATAACAGCCCCATGTTGAGTCGCACCCTTCACGGGTGCGTGGATTGAAATTAAGAATAACCGGCATGAAAAACACGTATAATAATGTCGCACCCTTCACGGGTGCGTGGATTGAAATTCCGTACTATCACGAATCACCATAAGAAAATCATGGTCGCACCCTTCACGGGTGCGTGGATTGAAATACTTGTGGGAAGCTTGGGTCTGGAACATTAGATGAGTCGCACCCTTCACGGGTGCGTGGATTGAAATGGGATGGAGACTACACTGAGGCCAAGCTGGTCTGCAAGTCGCACCCTTCACGGGTGCGTGGATTGAAATAGCGCAAGACCTCTTGAAAGGCGACCGTGTCGTCGTGTCGCACCCTTCACGGGTGCGTGGATTGAAATAATCTGGCAATCCTGAAAGTTTTCAATTGGCGTGTAGTCGCACCCTTCACGGGTGCGTGGATTGAAATACGCAGATCGGGGAAGAAGCGGCGGCCGCGGCTGGTTGCACCCTTTACGGGTGCGTGGATTGAAATGTCCCAGGCGTTTTTCTTGCGGACGATTTTCTCGCCCGTCGCACCCTTCACGGGTGCGTGGATTGAAATACCCGTATTATCCTGCCCGATGGGTCCAATGTGAAGTCGCACCCTTCACGGGTGCGTGGATTGAAATAACGGTGCCTCCCATCTGCCTCATGATCGTCCTCGGGTCGCACCCTTCACGGGTGCGTGGATTGAAATTGCGTACCTGCGCCGTGGTTGTCTGTGAACATGGCAGTCGCACCCTTCATGGGTGCGTGGATTAAAATATGATATAATTAAATTATAAGGTACTTATGGATGTGAATATTACAGAATACTGAAAGGAGGCGTTTTTCATGGAATATGCTGAAGATGATTTTTTGATGATATCGGGGATACAACATTTTTCTTTTTGTCCGAGACAATGGGCCTTAATTCACATAGACCAAGTTTGGGCTGAAAATGTTAAGACGATGGAAGGTAACATTATTCATGAAAATTGTCATAATCCAGATTTTGTGGAGAAACGCGGAGAGCTTCTTGTTTCCCGGGGGATGAGGATATCTTCGAGAACGTTAGGGGTAACTGGGCAATGTGATGTGGTAGAATTTCGTCAAAATAATGCTGGCTGTTATTTATACGGACAGAAAGGGGTATGGCAGCCTTTTCCCATTGAATATAAACGAGGAAAATCCAAGGATATAGATGCAGATCGGCTTCAGCTTTGCTGTCAAGCTATGTGTCTGACAGAAATGTTAGGAGTGCCTATTTCAGAAGGGGCTGTGTACTATCATGAAACTCATCGAAGAGAAACGGTTTCATTGACAGAAGAGTTATGTCATGAAGTTAGAGAAATGTTGGCACAAATGCATGATTATTTTCGACGCGGCTATATTCCTAAAGTTCGTCCTAGAAAGGGATGCCCCAGTTGTTCCTTGAAAGAACTTTGTCTGCCTGTTATTTGTAAAAAGAAATCAGCTCGTCCCTATTACGATACTATGTTGGGAGAGTGACGAAATATGAGAAAATTGTTGAATACATTATATATCATGACTCCGGAAACGTATTTAGCGTTAGAAAATGACAATGTTATCGTTTTAATGGATGAAAATGTGATGGGAAAATTTCCTCTTCATACATTGGAGCAGATTGTTTATTTCGGTTATAAAGGCGCGTCGCCAGCCTTAATGGGAGAATGTGCCAGAAGAAATATAGGGCTTTGCTTTTATCGCCAGAGTGGTAGATTTTTAGCTAGGGTAGTGGGAACGACTCAGGGAAATGTATTACTGCGGAAGAAACAATACCGTTGTTCCGATGATGAAGAGCAAAGCTGTCAAATTGCCAGGTATTTTATGGTAGGGAAAATTTTCAATGCCCGCAGTGTGCTGGAAAGGGCCAAGCGGGATCATCCGTTGAGTGTTGATGTCCAGACCATAAAAGAAATCAGCGCATCGTTACTTCATTTGGCTAACGCGGCTAGAACGTGTTGTGATTTAGATAGCTTGCGAGGTTATGAAGGAGAGGCGGCCAGTCTATACTTTTCTGTATTTGACCGTCTGATATTACAGAATAAGGAAGTCTTTTCTTTTGAACAACGAATCAAACGGCCTCCTAAAGACCCTGTCAATACGCTGCTTTCTTTTTGTTATACTATTTTGGCTAATGATTGCGCGTCTGCGTTGGAATCTACTGGGCTGGATGCATATGTAGGATTCCTGCATCGTGACCGTCCGGGAAGAGCTTCGCTCGCGTTAGACTTGATGGAAGAATTGCGCAGTATCTATGCAGATCGGTTTGTATTGACATTGATCAATAATCGTAAAATAAACGCCAGTGCCTTTGAACGACAAGAAAATGGGGCTGTATTATTGAACGACAAGGGCCGTAAAATTTTTCTTACTGACTGGCAGAACCGTAAGAAAGAGTTAATCAGGCACCCCTTTTTAGAAGAAAAAATTCCCTGGGGCTTGGTTCCATTTGTTCAAGCTCAACTATTGGCGCGGGTCTTACGTGGCGATTTAGATGTGTATCCGGCTTTTTTGTGGAAATGAGATGAGTATATGTTGGTATTAGTGACCTACGATGTGAGCACACAAGATGATAATGGAAAAAGAAGGCTGCATCAGGTGGCCAAGCAGTGCGAGAAATACGGTCAGCGTGTGCAGAACTCTGTGTTCGAGTGCCTGCTGCAACCTGATGAATTAGTTATGTTGAAACATCGGTTACTGAAAATCATGGATGAAGATAAAGATAGCATCCGATTCTATAATCTCGGTAAAAAATACCAGTCAAAAATCGAGCACTATGGAGTTAAAGAAGCATATGATCCGGAAGAAATACTGATTTTGTGAAATAGTATCGAATAATCTTTTTAAATCTTCAAATCCGATTCTGCATAGAGAGCCGCATAGCCAGCCAGGGCGATGCGGCCTTTTTCTATGTGGCAATAGAGTTCGCCGCCCCGTTTCGAGGCCTGGTAGGCGACGAGGTCGATTTTGCCGAGTTTGGCTGACATGACGGGGATGATGTGACAATGGCCGCTGCCGCAGACCGGGTCTTCCGGGACGGCGAGTTTCGGCGCAAAGGACCGGCTGACCGTGTCGTATTTGCTGCCTTTGGCCGTGATGTTGCAGAGCAGGCCGTCGAGTTGCTTGAGTTTGGCCATGTCAGGCTGGCAGTGGATGACGTCTCCTTCGTCGGCCAGGACGCAGAGCAGGTCGCGGGAGAGGTAGGCTTCGACGGGGCGGACGCCCAGGGCTTCTTCCATGGCGTCTGTGACCGGGACGGGTTTCAGGTCATAGGCTGGGAAATCCATGGAGAAGCGGTCGCTGTCACGGGTGACGATCAGTTCGCCGCTGAGGGTTTGGAAGACGTAGCGGCTGGCGTCGGGTTCGACGAAATGGGCCAGGACATAAGCCGTCCCCAGGGTCGCATGGCCGCAGAGGTCGATTTCACCGCCCGGCGTGAACCAGCGCAGGTGCCAGTGATCGCCTTCTTTGACGGTAAAGGCCGTTTCGGATAAGCTGTTTTCCATGGCAATGTGCTGCATCAGTTCGTCAGGCAGCCACTGGTCCAGGACGCAGACGGCGGCCGGGTTTCCTTTGAAGATTTCCTTGGTAAAAGCGTCGACAATGTAACATTTCATAGGACAGACCTCCTTTTTAGTCATCGTATCACAGCTTGACTGGACTGGCAATGAGGGGCATGGTATAATTTTACTCAGAAAGATTTTACTCAGAAACTTTTTAGTCAAAATGTTCTGTGTAAAAATGTTTTTAGTTTGTAGTTTGCAGAAAAAGGGCTTATCGCACATGCGATAAGCCTTTTTAATATTTATACTTTCTTGACCTTGCAGGCTACGGTGTAGATGACGGCACACATGACTAAGTAGGCGACGATGCCGAGGTAAGTGGCTCCCGGCGTGACGACCCAGTCTTTGAGGAACCAGTCGATGCCGCCGATGTGCAGGACGGCGCTGATGAGGCTGCCGATGGCGCCGCCGGCGACGAAGCCTGAAGCGACGGTGCTGCCTTCACTGAGGCGCAGGGCGTTGAGGGCGTCGTCTTTGCTGCTGTGGGAGACGAAGTACGATACGAGGCCGCCGATGAGGACAGGCGTGTTGATTTCCATGGGCAGGTAGGCGCCGAGGGCAAAGGCCAGGGGCGGGACCTTCATCATCCACAAGAGGAAGGCGAAGAAGGCACCGGCCATGTACAGCGGCCAGGGAGCGGCACCGCCGTCCATCATGGGTTTGACGATGGCTGCCATGGCGTTGGCCTGCGGCGCTGCCAGGGCGCCCGATCCCGTGTAGCCGTAGGCGTGGTCGAGGAGGAAGATGACGCCGACAGCGATGAAGCTGGAGACGATGATGGACAGGATCTGCCACTGCTGCATCTTCTTCGGCGTTGCCCCGGTCAGGTAGGCGACTTTCAGTTCCGACATGAAGTTGCCGGCTACGGCCAGGGTCGAGCAG
The DNA here is from genome assembly GCF_046614755.1 of Megasphaera indica. Lineage (NCBI taxonomy): Bacteria > Bacillati > Bacillota > Negativicutes > Veillonellales > Veillonellaceae > Megasphaera > Megasphaera indica. The sequence continues at coordinate 97,119 of NZ_JBKKJR010000006.1, read as the reverse complement.
AGGAAGGCGGCCATGAGCAGGATGGCGATGATGCCGGAGCTGCCGCTCATGCCGGCATTGCCCATGAAGACGGCCGAGACGATGATCATGAAGATGGTCATGCCCGAAACGGGTTCGTTCCCCGTAAAGGCGATGGAGCTGATGCCGACGACGGAGAGGAGGAACGAGAAGATGAGGATGATCGCCCCGGCCAGCAGGGTCTGGGTGATGTTCTGCGAGCAGGTGACGTGGAAGAAGAGCGTGAACAGGGCGCACATGGCCAGGGTTCCCGTGACAATCTGGCTCATGGGCAGGTCCTGCTGGGTCCGCAGGAGGCCGGCCGATGAAGCCGGGCCCGACGTGAACAGGTCCGAAGCGGCCCGGCGGATGACCCGGCCGACGACGCCGGACATGGAGACCAGGCCGATGATGCCGGCCATGGCCAGCATGCCGATGCCGATGTGACGGACGTACTGCGAGAAGACGGCGTCGATCGGCGCATCGGCCAGGAGGACGGCCTGGCCGTGGAGGGTCATGACGTGTTCGCCGCCGAGGTAGTAGACGACGGGGATGCAGACGAACCACGAGAAGAACGAGCCCGCTGCGATGATAGCCGCGTAGCGCAGGCCCGTGAAGTAGCCGATGCCCAGGAGGGCGGCGTCGTTATCCAGGCTGAAAGCCAGCTTGTATTTCGCCGCCGCGGCCTGGCCCCAGGAGAAGGTCAGCGTCGACAGGACTTCCTGCCACCAGCCCAGGGTGTTGAGGACGAAGTCATAGGCCATGGCCAGGAGACCGCTGAAGACCATGACATGGGCCTTGGAACCGCCGTTGCAGCTGAGGACTTCGGCAGCGGCCCGGCCGGACGGGAAGGGGTAAGCCGCATCCATTTCTTCACAGAAGTAGCGGCGGAACGTCGTCGCCAGGAGGACGCCCAGGACGCCGCCGAGGACGATGGGGATGACCATTTCCGTATAGGTCAGCTGGCTGTCGAGCTGCAAGATGAACAGGGCCGGCAGGATGAACATGACGCCGCCGATGATGTTGGTCCCGGCGCTGGCGATGGCCTGGATGTGGACCGTTTCCGGGAAGGCATTCTTGCGCTTGAAGAGGACGGCCATGCCCATGGCCAGGACGGAGACGGGCGCAAAGGCATCGACGGTCTGGCCGATTTTCAGGCAGAGATAGCCGACGGCCAGGGAGAAGAGGGCGGCGAAGAACAGCCCCCAGCCGACGACATAAGCATTGATTTCAACGTAATTCTGGTCCGGAGACATGGGCGGATCATAAGGGCGCCGCTCCGGATGGGATTCAGACATGATAAAAACCTCCTAAAAGTATAAAGATTAGCTGGAAAATCAAACGATTAACCTATTTAATACTATTTAATTTTAAAAGAATAGCCTAGGGCTGTCAATGGGAAGATACGTTAGATATAGATTTTGTAAATAAAAATAATTATCCGTTGATAAATTGTTGAATATGGAGTATAATAGGTGACATAAGAAGACGAAAAAAGGAGGCTTACTTATGAATATTGTAGTTTTGGTAAAGCAGGTTCCTGCGATTTCGGATATTGAAATCGCCAAAGACAACAACTTGGTCCGTGTCGGCGCTCCGTCGATGCTCAACCCGGTTGATAAACACGCTATCGAAGCGGCCGTAGCCGTCAAGGATGCCATCGGTGGTACGGTGACGATCCTGACCATGGGCAACGCCCTGGCTGGTGAAATGATGCGTGACGGCATTGCTATCGGTGCCGATAAAGGTGTCCTCGTCTCGGACGAACGCATGGCTGGCTCCGATACGCTGGCAACGGGCCTGGTATTGGCCAAGGCCATTGAAAAATTGGGCGGTGCCGACCTGGTCTTCACGGGCAAGCGCTCGACGGATGGCGATACGGGGCAGATCCCGCCGGCTATTGCCCAGCGTTTGGGTATGGCCCTCATTTCCTATGCCAATTCGGTCAGTGTCGACGGCACGACGGTAACGGCTACGCGCCTGAACCACGACGGCATTGAAACGGTACAGGCTCAGCTCCCGGCTGTCGTCTCGGTTACGGAAAAGAGCAATACGCCGCGTTCTCCGAAGATCCGCGGCAAGATGGCTGCCAAGAAAGCCGTCTTCGATGTCTGGAAAGTGGAAGACCTGGGCCTCGATGCAGCAAGTGTCGGGAAATCTGGTTCGGCGACGAAAGTCACGGAACTCTTCGCACCGGAACCGAATCCGGTCGGCGTCATGATCGAAGGCGCTACGCCGGCAGACGCTGCGGCTAATCTCGTCAAAGAACTGACTGCCAAGAACTTGCTGTAAGGAGGGCTGAATTATGGAATTGAAACAGAATATCTGCGTATATATAGAAATCGTCGGCGGTGCCCTGAGCCCGCTGAGCATCGAATTGTTGGGCAAAGCCCGTCAGCTGGCCGATGCCAAGGGCAAACAGGTCGTCGCCTTCGTCGCCGGTGCCGATACGGCCAAAGCCAGCCAGGAAGCCATTTCCTATGGCGCTGATGCCGTCGTCGCTGTCGAAGACAGTGTCCTGGCTGCCTACGATTCCGTCTTGTACACCAAAGCTATCGCCGCTTTGGCTGAAAAATATGAACCCAGCGTCATCCTCATCGGCGGTTCGCCTGATGGCCGTGACCTCGGCGGCCGCCTGTCGGCTCAGCTCGGCGTCGGCCTGGTCGCAGACTGCACGGACGTCCGCTTTGAAGGCGATGACGATACGCTGACCTGGATCCGTCCGGCTTATACGGGCAAGCTCTTCGTCAAGATCCAGACGACGACGCGCCCCCAGCTGGCTACCATCAGCGACAAGATTTTCCACGGCACGCCGGCTGACCCGGCCCGGAAAGGCGAAATCATCAAAGAAAGCGTCGACTTCGCCGGTGCCGCTCCGTCCGTCAAAGTGACGAACTTTGAACCGGTCGAAAAAGAAGCGGAAGAACTGACCATCACGACGGCCGATATCGTCGTCGGTGCCGGCCGCGGCGTCCAGACCGAAGACGGCATGAAAGCCGTTCAGGCCTTTGCCCAGCGCATCGGCGCAGCCTTCGGCGTATCCAAGCCCCTCGTCGACAAAGAATGGGCTCCCTATGAATGGCAGATCGGCATTACAGGCAAGAAAATCGCTCCGAAGATTTACATCGCCCTGGGCATTTCCGGCGCCATCCAGCACAAACTCGGCATCCAGGACGCCGGCCTCATCATTGCCGTCAATAAAGACCCGGACGCACCGATCTTCAAATTCGCTCACTACGGCATCGTAGGCGACCTCTTTGAAGTCATGCCGGAACTGGAAAAACAAATTAAAAAGATCCGTGGCTAGCAGTCAGCAGTTAGCCACTAACCACTAGTAGCACGGATTTTGTAGGGGTCGCACGTGGGCGACCCGTTCGGGATTTGGATGGCTCTTCGAGCAAACTGGTTGGGACATCATACATATTTCGGAGCGGGCGCCCCACGTGGGCGCCCCTACAGAAAATAGGCTGTCGCACATGCGACAGCTTATTTTTTATGGTATAATACCCTTATCATATACGAAAATGTTGTGAAAAAATACGGAGGTGGTTCCATGGATTCTTTTGCTGCCCGCCAGGCCTGCCGCGACGGCCGCTATGACGAGGTACTGGCTATGTATGGCAAGGCGGCACCGGACCGGTCTTGGACGTGTTGGGATTATTATTACTATGCCTATGCCCTGCGCAAGACGAAGCAGTACAAGAAGGGGCGGGAAATCGCCCGGGCCGGCATGATTGCCTTCCCCGATTTCGTCAATCTCCACGGGATTTACTGCTGGTGCCTCTATTATTTATATATCCAGAAATTCGATGAACGGACGCAGGCACCGGAGGATTTCCGTCGCGCCGTCGACGCCATCTTGAAATACAGTCAGCAAGGGCCGTATACGCCGTATGCCCTGGCCGTGTGGCGCATGGTCGATGTCCTCAAGAACCAGCCCGGTCAGGCCGGACTGATGGGGTCCTATTTGCGCCGCCTCGACCCGGACCAGCTGCCGGACCAAGAGAAGACCGTGACTTTGAAGGGGCGGGAACGGGTCATTGCCTCGGACCGGGAGCGCTGGTATTCCCTCATGAGCCGCATCCTGGTCAAGGAAGAGAAGTACGACGACTGCATCACCTTGTGCCGGCAGGCCCTGAACTATTTTCCTCAGCTCCATCACGACAACGACATCTGGTTTTCTTACCGCATTGCCCTCTGCCTGCTGCGCCAGGGCCGCGTCGGGGAAGGGCGGCAGCGCCTGGAGAACCTGCTGAAGTACAAGCAGCACTGGATTCTTTTCCGGGGCCTGTTCTTTGCCGCCCAGGCCGAGGGCGACAGCGCGGCCATGCGCCGCTATGGGGCGTCGGCCTTCCTGGCTGGCGGCGAGTTCAAGGCCAAGGTCAATTTCATGGTCCAGTTCGCCCAGGCTTTGGAGAATATGGGCGGTTATGAGAAGATGGCCTATTTCCATTACCTCCTGGCCAAACGGGTCCGCATGGACCAGCATTGGAAGGTCAAGGCCGAACTCCTGGCCAAGACCGACAGCTATGCTTTTCCCGAACCGGACCGGCAGGAGCTGATGGACGGGCTCCATGGTTTCTGGATGGACGAGAAGCATGCCGGCCAGACGCGCCACAAGGGGACCATCGAAAAAATCCTGCCCGGCAGCAAGGCCGGCTTCCTGCGGGAATACGGCGGCAATCAGTATTATTTCCGTACCGCTTCGCTGTACCGCGTCCGCCCGGAGGAAGGGGAGAAGGTCACGTTCTATGTAGAGGACTTCTTTGAGACAGGGAAAGAAAAACCGGCTCATCGCGCCGTGGACATCGAACCGGTTTTGCTATATGATAAGAAGTGAATTTACTAGAGAAAGTGAGTGGCACTCATGATTTTATCAGGCAAGGAAATTGTCAAGCATTTAGGTAAGGAAATCATCATTGAACCTTTCCATCCGGAACGGGTCAATCCCAATAGCTATAACCTGTCTTTGCACAATGAACTGATGGTCTATGACCACCAAGAACTGGATATGGCCAAGCCCAATCCGGCATCGACCATTTATATCCCCAAGTCGGGCTACGTCTTGCAGCCTAACAAGCTCTATCTGGGCCGGACCAATGAATATACCCGGACTGACGGCTATATCCCCATGCTCGAAGGCCGGTCGTCCGTCGGCCGCCTGGGCGTCTTCATCCACGTCACGGCTGGCTTCGGCGACGTCGGTTTTGCCGGTTACTGGACGCTGGAAATCTTCTGTGTCCAGCCCATCCGCATCTATCCGAACGTGGAAATCTGCCAGATCTACTATCACGATATCGACGGCGAATACGATACGTATCAGCACGGCAAGTACCAGAACAATACGGGTATCCAGCCCAGTATGCTCTGGAAAGACTTTGAAAAGATGAAATAAAGGGAAGTGTCTTCATGAAAGAAATAGATATGTTAGCCATGGCCCGGACGAACGGTTTCCGCCTGGGCAATGCCCAGGACCGCCAGGGCGGCACGGGCTGCACAGTCCTCGTGTTCCCGGAAAGTGCGCCCTGTGCTGTCGACGTCCGCGGCGGCGGCCCGGCCAGCCGGGAATCGGAACTGCTCAGTCCTATGGCGGCTGCGTCGGGCATCCACGCCATCCTGCTCAGCGGCGGCAGTGCCTTTGGCCTCAATGCCTCGGCTGGCGTCATGCAGTATTTGGAAGAACAGCACATCGGCTTCGATACGCGCATCTGCAAGGTGCCCCTCGTCGTCGAATCGTGCATCTATGATCTGGGCTGCGGCGACAATGTCCGCCCTGACGCCGCCATGGGCTATGTGGCCTGCCAGGCGTCGGAAAGTGGGGACTTCCGCCAAGGCTGTTACGGTGCCGGTACGGGGGCGACGGTCGGCAAGCTCTGCGGCCCGGACTATATGATGAAATCCGGCCTCGGCGCCTATGCCGTCCAGGTCGGCGACCTTCAGGTCGGTGCCGTCGTCGCCGTCAATGCCGTCGGCGATGTCCTCGACGAAAACGGCCAGATTCTGGCCGGTATGCGCAGCCGCGATGGCCAGGGTTTTGCCGATACGCGGCGGGTCATGCTCGAAGAAGCCGGCCAGACGCCGACCCTCTTTTCCCAGCGCGCCGTCGGGACGACGACCAATACGACTATCGGTGCCGTCGTCACCAATGGGCAGTTCGACAAGGCTCAGCTGAAAAAAATCGCCGCCCTCGGCAGCAACGGCCTCGTCCGGACCATCCGTCCTGTCAATACGACGGCTGACGGCGATTCTCTCTATGCCGCCAGTGTCGGCAGCGTTTCGGCCGAATTGAGCCTGACCGGGACCATCGCCGCCTACGTCGTCGAACAGGCCATCCGCCGCGCCGTCCGCCAGGCCGAAAGTATGTACGGCGTGCCGGCCTGCGGTTCATGATATGGGATTCCCACAAGCGGGCCGCCTAGCCACAGCTGTCCGTTTTGGCAACCGTCTTGCGCCTCTCGTTGGTCGGCACCTGACGGGTCGGAATGGCTTGAGACGGCCCATGCGGATTATGCCTCCCATAATAGGGGAGGTGGCCGTAAGGCCGGAGAGGTTGCCTTGAAAACCGCTCAGTCAGCTGCGCTGACAGCTCTCCTATCAGGGGAGCCACAAGCGGGCCGCCCGCCACGGCTGTCCGTTCTGGCAGCGGTCCTGCGCCTTCCGTTGGTCGGCACCTGACGGGCCAAAAAAGCTTAGGACGGCCCCTACGAAGCGACCTGCGACCTGCGGCCTGCGACCTGCGAATCTGGGATTCCCGCAGGCCATTAATAACGAAATGAGGAACTAAATTATGTACGATTACGTCATCGTCGGCAGCGGCCTCTTTGGCTGTGTCTTTGCCCACGAGATGCATCAGGCCGGCCAACAGTGCCTGGTCCTGGAACGGCGGGACCATGTCGGCGGCAATGTCTATTGTGAAGAGAAGGACGGCATCCATATCCATCGCTATGGTGCCCACATTTTCCATACGTCGGACCGCCGGGTCTGGGACTATGTCAATCAGTTCGTCGAATTCAATCATTTTATCAATGCGCCCATTGCCAATTATAAAGGCGAACTGTACAATCTGCCTTTCAATATGAATACCTTTGCCAAGATGTGGGGCATCATCACGCCGGAACAGGCGGCGGCCAAGATCGAAGGCCAGCGCCGGGCGGCAGGGATTACGGAGCCTAAGAATCTGGAAGAACAGGCCATTTCCCTCATCGGCACGGATATTTATACGAAACTGATCAAAGGCTATACGGAAAAGCAGTGGGGCCGGAGCTGTACGGATTTGCCGGCGTTCATCATCAAGCGCTTGCCCGTGCGCTATACTTTCGACAATAATTATTTCGACGACTGCTGGCAGGGCATCCCCCGAGGGGGCTACAATGTCCTCATCGACGCCCTCCTGGAAGGCATCGAAGTGCGGACTGGTGTCGATTATAACCGCGAACGGGCATCGTACCTGGATATAGCCCGCAAAGTCGTCTATACCGGTCCCATTGACGAGTATTTCGGCTACCGCCTGGGCCATCTGGCCTATCGGGGTCTGCATTTTGAAACGCAACGTTATAACGAGGTCAACCATCAAGGTGTGGCCGTCATGAACTATACCGACCGGGAAACACCGTATACGCGTACGATTGAACACAAGCATTTTGAATTTGGCAGGCAGCCTGTGACGTATGTCACCAAGGAATACCCGGCTGAATGGCAGGCCGGCGAAGAAGCCTATTATCCTGTCAACGATGCGGTGAACCAGAATTTATACCATAAATATGCGGCCTTAGCCCGCCATGAACGCAATGTTATATTCGGCGGCCGACTGGCTGAATATACGTATTACGACATGGACGATGTCATCGCCGGCGCCCTGGCTGCTGTAGAAAAGGAAGGATACCATGCAGAAACGAATTCGTAAGGCCGTCATCCCGGCGGCAGGCTATGGGACGCGCTTTTTGCCGGTCACCAAGGCCATCCCTAAGGAAATGATCCCCATTGTCGACAAACCGGTCATCCAGTACATCGTTGAAGAAGCCCTGCAGAGCGGCATCGAAGAAATCCTCATCATCACGGGCCACGGCAAGCGGGCCATTGAAGACCATTTCGATACCAATATCGACCTGGAGCTGCAACTGCGCCAGCAGGGGAAGGACCAGCTGCTGCACCTGGTCCAGGACATTTCGTCCATCAATATCCATTATATCCGTCAGAAGCACATGCGCGGCCTGGGCGATGCCATCCGCTGTGCCGAATCGTTCATCGATAACGAGCCCTTTGCCGTCCTTTTGGGCGACGACGTCGTCTACAATCCTGAGCAGCCGGCGCTGAAACAGATGATGGATGCCTTCAGCCGCCTGGGGGCTACTATGCTCGGCTGTCAGGAAGTGCCGCAGGAACTGGTATCGCGCTACGGCATCGTCCAGGGCCAGCCGACAGACGACGACCGCGTCGTCAAGCTCATCGACATGGTCGAAAAGCCGGCTGTCGACGAAGCGCCGAGCCGCCTGGCCGCATTGGGCCGCTATATCCTGACGCCGGATATCTTTGAAATCCTGCGCCGCGTCCAGCCCGGCAAGGGCGGGGAAATCCAGCTCACCGATGCCCTGCGCCTCATGGCCGACCGGGAAGCGGTCTACGCCTACACCTTCAGCGGTCGCAGCTACGACACGGGCAATAAACTGGGCTTTTTGAAAGCCACCGTCGAATACGCCCTGCGCCGGGAAGACCTGGGCGACGCCTTCCGGGAATACCTGCGCCATAGCCTCCCCGAATAGGGATTAAAAAACCTCTCAGTCAGCTTGCGCTGACAGCTCCCCTATCAGGGGAGCCGCGAGCAGGCCGCCCGCCACGACTGTCCGTTCTGGCAGCGGTCCTGCGCCTTCCGTGGGTCGGCACCTGACGGGCCAGAATGGCTTGAGACGGTCCATGCGGATTATGCCTCCCATAATAGGGGAGGTGGCCGTAAGGCCGGAGAGGTTGCCTTGAAAACCTCTCAGTCAGCTTGCGCTGACAGCTCCCCTATCAGGGGAGCCACGAGCCACAAGCCACGAACCACGAGCCACGAGCCACGAACCACGAGCCACGAGCCACTAGCCACTAGCCACTATCTTTTCCGTCTTTGGCGGAAGAAATCTTTCATGAGGGCCGCACATTCTTCGGCCCGGACGCCGGCTGTGACCTCGGTCCGGTGGTTGAGGCGGTCGTTGTCGACGAGCTGGAAGAGGGAGCGCACGGCACCGGCTTTCGGGTCGTCGCAGCCGTAGACGACGCGGTCCAGGCGGCTGTTGACGATGGCGCCGGCACACATGGGGCACGGTTCGACGGTCACGTAGAGGGTACAGCCTGTCAGGCGCCAGCGATTGAGGGCGCGGCAGGCTTTTTCAATGGCCAGCAGTTCGGCGTGGGCCGTCGCACAGGGCAGGCTTTCGCGCAGGTTATAGGCCCGGGCGACGACTTTCTTTTCATAGACGATGACGGCGCCGATGGGGATTTCTCCGACGGCATAGGCCGTCTTGGCTTCGGCCAGGGCTTTGCCCATATAAAATTCATCTTTAGTCATAGTGGATGGAGTCTCCTTAGCAAAAAAATTTATGTCTATCATAACACGAAAACAGGGAAGGGGAAACTATTATGGATGCCATTTGGTGGCAGATTTTCGACTTATTAGGGACGACGGCCTTTGCCGTATCCGGCGTCTTCGCAGCCATTTCACGGCGCATGGACCTCTTCGGCATCTTCGTCCTCAGTGCGGCGACGGCTGTCGGCGGCGGTATCATCCGCGACATCCTCATCGGCAATATCCCGCCGGCTGCCTTTAAGAACAGTATCTATTTGTGGATCATCCTCGGCTCCATGGCCGTCATCACGATTATCGTCCGCTATTTCAACATCCGCATGTGGCGTCGCGTCGTCGGCAAGCTCTCCATCTGGTATCTCGTCTGCGACGCCATCGGCCTCGGCTCCTTTACGGTTACCGGGACCCTCCTGGGCTGCTTCTATTATCCCGACTACTGGATCCTCGACATCACCCTCGGCGTCCTGACGGCTGTCGGCGGCGGCGTCATCCGCGACGTCCTGGCCGGGCGCATCCCCGGCGTCCTGCGCAAGGAAGTCTATGCGACGGCGTCCCTCCTGGGCAGTATCTTCTTGTACGGCGCCGTCATCCCCTTTGAGGTCCCCTTGGAAGTCGGCGCCATCGTCGCCTTTTCCGTCACCGTCGCCATCCGCCTGGTGGCCATCCGACTGCACCTCAATATCCCAAGGATCCGCCGGGCCCATCATCGGAGGGCGTAGGGCCGCCCCTACAAATTTTCCCAGGGCCGTGATATAATAAAGGGTACAATTTTTTTTCTTCATAATAGGAGTGATAACGTGAATCTGTTACAGAAAGCAGTCAGCCTGGCCGTAGCCTCTTTCTTTTTATGTGCCTCGCCGGCTGCACTGGCAAAGACGATTTTATATGTACCCCAGGATGACCGGCCTGTCGATTATGAATACACGGTCAGTACGGCCGAAGCGGCGGGCTATCAGGTCCTGACGCCGCCGGCCCAGTATCTGTCGGGCATGAACTTCCACGGTTCGCCGGATAAGCTCATGGACTGGGTCAATGCCAATGCCGGCAAGGCCGATGCCATGGTCCTGTCCATCGATTCCCTGGTCTATGGCGGCCTCGTCGATTCGCGCAAGCATAACCTGCCGATGGAAACGCTGACAGCGCGCCTGGAAAAGGTCGAAGCGCTGCATAAATCGCACAAGAAGATGCCCATTTATGTCTTCAGCACGGTCATGCGCAGTCCCTGGGCCGGCGGCAAGGGCGTCGAACCGGACTATTACCTGACCATGGGCTCCGACATCTATCAGCTGGCATCGCTCCAGGCCAAGATGGACGAAGAAGGCCTGAATCCGCAGGAACGCAATGACTGGTTCGCCATCATGCGCCGCGTGCCCATGGAATACCTCCAGGACTGGTATAACCGGCGCCGAAAGAACATGAGCATCAATTACCGCCTCATCGATGATGCCCGCAAAGGCGTCTTTACCTATTACAGCCTGGGCCACGACGATAATTCCGTCAGCACCCAGTCGTCGCTGGAATCGAAGTACCTGGAAATGGCCAGTACGGGCATCCCTAAGACGGCTTTCGGCTCCTTCCCCGGTGCCGACCAGCTGGGCCTGCTGCTCATCACGCGGGCCAGCAACGATTTCAATAATTATCATCCCAAGATCACCGTCATCTATCCCTTGGGCGGCGGCGAAAAGACCGTGCCCCGCTATGACGGCCAGGCCATTGGCAAGACCATCGCGTCCCACGTCGAAGCCATCGGCGGCACTATGGTCGACAACGAACGGCCGGACCTCTTGCTGGCCGTCAACACGCCGCTGACGACGTCGACGACGGAATCGGCGAACTTTGAAAACTTCCCGATCATGCTCCAGTCGACGCGGGATTTCCTGACGCAGATCGAAAAGGCCGTCAACCTCGACATCCCGGTCAGCATCGTCGATATGGCCTTTTCCAACGGCTCCGACAACACCCTGGTCTACGGCCTCTATCAGGATAAGATGATGTACCGCCTGGCCGCCTACAACGGCTGGAACACGGCCAGCAACTCCGTCGGCTACGGCATCGCCCAGGGCGTCTTGTCCAAGTACATGACGGCCGATGCCCACCGCGACATGCTGACCACGCAGTACCTCGACAACTGGGCGTACCAGGCCAATGTCCGCGATTACATCTACCGTATGCAGCAGAAACTGGAAGCCGGCGTCGTCACTCAGTATTACCCGACGCTCAACGAAGAACTCCAGAGCCGCACGAAGGAACAGCTCCAGCGCTATGCGTCGACGTATCTCGGCATCGACCCCAAGACCGTCGATGTCGCCCTGCCGTGGCAGCGCCTGTTCGAAGTCTATGTCGACGTCAAGCCGACGCCGTCTGTCCCCCTGGAGGCCGACGTGCGCCACGACATGAATGACCGCGAACTCCAGAACCTGGCCAATGAAGTCTCGGCCGCCCAGGCCCAGCTCGATGCGGCCCAGACCGTCAATGCCGACGGGACGGTCACGCAGGCCAATCCGGCCGTCCAGGCCCAGCTCCAGGCCGCCAAGGCCGCTGCCCAGGCCCGTTACGAACAGGAAAAACAGGCCCAGGCCATCAATCACAGTGAAGAAAAAGCCCAGCAGAGCCGTACCTGGGCTGCACAGAAATAGGATACCCCATGGAACAACAGAATCATACAACGACACAACTTCATGAGAAACGCCGCGTTCCGCCTGGAAAGAAGGGCCGCCGTATCGCTGCCGCCGCAGCCGGACTAGTCTGTCTAGGCATCGCCGCCGTGGCTTACGGCTATTTCGGCCCCAATTTCCTCCTGCCCTATAAGAGCGGCTACGTCCACGTCCGCAGCGACATGACGGCTTCGGAAGTCGGCGATGTCCTGACCGATGAAGGCTATATGGCCAGCCCCTTGTGGTTCCGCGCCGTAGCGACCGTCACGGGACAGGCCGGGGACATCCATGCCGGCGAGTATACCTTCGATTCGCGCATGAGCCTCCATACGCTGCTGGAAAAACTGACCAGCGGCAAGTCGGAAGCGGACCGCCTGGTCGTCCCCGAAGGCTATACGGTCCGGGAAATCGCCAAGGCCGTCGCCGCCAACGGGCGCATCAGCGAAGCCGATTTCCTCAAGGCTGCTTCGTCATCGGACCAGCTCCTGCCGTATATGAAGGGCAATCGCAAAGTGACCTTCCCGACAGAAGGCTTCCTCTTCCCGGACACGTATTTCATCCCTTATGACGCGACGGCCGACGACGTCGTGGCCATGATGCTCAAGAACTTCGACGCCCACTTGACGGATGCCATGAAAGCGGGCATTGCCAAGCAGAACCTGTCGATCTACCAGTTCGTCACCTTGGCCTCGCTCATCGAAAAGGAAGCGAAATACGAAAAGGACCGGCCCCTCATCGCGTCGGTCTTTGAGAACCGCCTGAAGATCCACATGAAACTCCAGTCCGATGCCAGCATTTCCTATGCCATGGGGACCCACAAGGCAGCCTACAGCATCAACGAGACGCAGTACGATTCGCCGTACAATACGTACCGCTATGAAGGCTTGCCGCCGGGACCGATCGGCAATCCCGGCATGGACTGCATGGAAGCCATCCTCGAGGCACCACAGACGAATTACCTCTATTTCGTCGCCGATAAGGACGGCCATAATTACTTCGCCGCCACCTATGAGGAGCACATGAAGAACGTCCAGGAGCACATGCCATGATGGAGGCATTGTTCCAGGATATGAAAGCCTGTGCCCGCGAGCGGAACCTGCCCATCCTGCGCGACAGCGAGCTGCCCTTGTTCACGGGCATCGCAGCGTCGTGCAGGCCGAAACATGTCCTGGAAATCGGGACCTGCATCGGCTATTCGGCCCTGCAGATGGCGCCGTTCCTGGCACCGGGCGGGACGATCACGACCATCGAGCTCGACCGTGAGCGCTATGACCTGGCCTGCCAGTTCTTCCGGCGCTCACCCTATGAAAAGGTCATTACGGCTATCCACGGCGATGGGACGGCGCTGGCGGAACAGCTTCCCGGTCCGTGGGACTTCGTCTTCCTCGACGGGCCGAAAGGGCAGTATGTGCGCCAGCTGCGATATCTCCTGCCCAAGCTCCTGCCTGGCGCCATCGTCGCAGCGGATAATATCGACTACCACGACATGTTTTATATCGAAGGGACCCTGCCGCACAAACACCGCACGGCCGTGACCCGTTTGCGGGAATTCATGGACCTCGTCGGCGACCGGTCCCTTTTTGAGACTGTATTTTTTGAAAATGGCGACGGCATGACCGTTTCGCAATGGAAAGGATAAGAGAATGGGAAAAATGGAATTGCTGGCTCCGGCCGGCAGTATGGATAAGATGAAGATGGCCTTTTTATACGGCGCCGATGCCGTATACCTGGGAGGGAAGTCCTTCGGCCTGCGGGCTTTCAGCGACAACTTTTCCAATGAAGAACTGAAGGAAGCCGTCGACTATGCCCATGCCCGGGGCAAGCACGTCCACGTGACGGTCAACATCTTCCCGCATAACGACGACCTCAAGGGCTTGCCGGAATACCTCGTCTACCTGCGCGATATCGGCGTCGACGCCATCCTCATCGCCGACCCGGGCATCTTCGCCCTGGCCCGGCAGCTCGTACCCGACCTGCCTGTCCACATATCGACCCAGGCCAACACGACCAACTGGGCATCGACGAAATTCTGGCGCGACAACGGCGCATCGCGCGTCGTCATGGCCCGCGAAGTGAGCCTCCGCGACGTCAAGGAAATCCATGCCAAAGTCCCCGATATCGAACTGGAAGGCTTCATCCACGGCGCCATGTGCATTTCCTATTCCGGCCGCTGCCTGTTGAGCAATTACTTCACCCAGGGCGACCGCGACTCGAACCGCGGCGAATGTGTCCAGTGCTGCCGCTTCAAGTACAACGTCGTCGAAGAGAAGCGGCCAGGCCAGTATTTCCCCGTCGTCGAAGATGAACGGGGGACGTACATCTTCAACTCCAAGGACCTCTGCCTCCTGCCGTACCTGCCGGACCTCTACGACGCCGGCTTTACGAGCCTGAAAATCGAAGGGCGCATGAAGAGCATCCACTACGTCGCCACCGTGACCAAGGTCTACCGCCAGGCCTTCGACGCCTACGAAGCCGACCCGGAACACTTCACGGTCCGCCAGGAATGGCTCGACGAATTGGAAAAGATTTCCCATCGGCCCTACACGCGGGGCTTCTCCGTCTCCCGGCCGACGGCGGCCGACCAGGTCTACAGCCAGTCGAGCAATACCCAGACACATGATTTCATCGGCCTCGTCAAGTCCTATGATGAAGAAAAGGGCCTGGCCTGGGTAGAACAGCGGAACCACTTCAAACTCGGCCAGACTGTAGAATTCCTCCAGCCCAAGGGCCATCTGGTCCGCTATACCATCGACCGCATCGTCGATGAAGAGGGGCAGGAACTCGACGCCGCCCGCCACGCCCAGCAGCTCGTCGGCCTGGCCGTACCGGAACGGCTGGAACCATATTCCATGATGCGCCGCCAGGTGAAGAGCCATGTTTGATGAAGATTGGGTCTACTTCCAGGCCCTTCCGTCGGAAATGACCTTCATCAACCGCATCATCGAAGGCTGTGACTACCTGGGCGTGGTCACGGCCCTGGACGGCAAGAAGGGCATCGGCTTCGTCCGGACGACGAAGGACACGGCAGGGGAAACGATTGAGGTACTCCAATCGCTGCCCATCCCGGTGCGCATCCTGAGCCGCCAGGAAGCCTTAGCGCAAGCTGAACAAAAGTAGTGTATGAAATTTACAAGATTTATAGTTATACGATTTAGTGAAAAGTGCTGCCCCTGACGGCAGCGCTTTTTTTGTAGGGGCTTCCACGTGGGGAGCCCGCGTGAATCCCGGGCATAGCTCATACTGGTCATGCTGTTTGTCGTCCCCATAGTCTGACGGGCGCCCCACGTGGGCGCCCCTACGATAGCAATTCCATGCCGGTTCAAAACGTTACATTTTAAAAGATAGCAGTCCTTGTTGTAATGTGTAAAATAGTTGTTTCTGCTAATCATTTTTTGGCGGTTAGCCCTTTAAATTCTTGACAGAATTGGTGTATAATTAATAATATAATCATAAAATACTTTATAGCGTATATTATATGATAGCGTATATTATATGCGTATACGGTACGCTATTAAATCCAAGACCCGCCGTCTGACGACACGATGTCCATTATCATACATACTGAAACCATAAGCGAAGCGGCCGGGTCCCAGTCAAGTGAGGAGGAGCTTCTATGAAAAAATCTAATTGCCTGGCCATGATTTTGGCCGGCGGGAAGGGAAGCCGTTTGGGCGTCCTGACCAAAGACCAGGCTAAACCGGGCCTTTTGTTCGGCGGAAAATATCGCATCATCGACTTCCCACTGAGTAACTGCCGCAATTCCGGCATCGATACGGTCGGCATCCTGACCCAGTATCAGCCGCTGGAACTAAACTGGTATATCGGCAACGGCAGCTCGTGGAACCTCGACTCGACCAAGGGCGGCACGTACGTCCTGCCGCCGTATCAGAGCGACGGCGGTTCCAACTGGTACCGCGGCACAGCCGATGCTATTTACCAGAACTTGAACTTCGTGGAAATGATCGGCGACGATTACGTCCTCATCCTGTCGGGCGACCACATCTATTCCATGGACTACGACAAGATGCTCAATTTCCACAAGAAACACCACGCCAAGGTCACCATCGGCACGATCCGCGTCCCCTGGGATGAAGCCAGCCGTTTCGGCATCATGGTCGCCAATGAAAACATGCGCATCACCAAGTTCCAGGAAAAACCGGCCAAGCCCGAAAGCAACCTGGCGTCCATGGGCATTTACATCTTCGACCGCGACGTCCTGGAATCGTACCTCAAGGCCGATGCCAAGGATGAAAAGTCGGAACACGACTTCGGCAAGAACGTCATCCCGGCGATGCTGGCCGACCAGGTCCCGCTGTATGCCTATCCCTTTGAAGGCTACTGGAAGGACGTCGGCACCATCGACAGCCTGTGGCAGGCCAACATGGACCTCATCGCCGACGAACCGCCTATCGACCTGCGCGACAGCAAGTGGCGCATCTATTCGGGCAACCAGAGTCTCCCGCCGCACCTCATCGGGCCTAACGGCTCGGCCAAGAGTTCCCTCATCGCTGAAGGCTCGGAAATCTTCGGGACTGTCAGCAATTCGGTCATCTTCTACGGTGTCACCATCAAAGAAGGGGCGAAAGTCACCAATTCCGTCATCATGCCCGGCTCTGTCGTCGAAGAAAATGCCGTCGTCGACAAGGCCATCCTGGGCGAACGCTGCCACATCTATCCCGGCGCCGTCCTCCACAATGAAGACGGGTCTGTCGCCGTACTGGGACGCAAAGGGGAATTGAAACCAGAACAAGTTACAGCGAAAGGGGAACACTAGTTATGAATAGTAATATGATCGGCCTCATCAATATGCGCGAAGACCATCCCTTGCAGGAAATCAACGACACGCGCCCGTTGTCGACGCTGCCCATCGGCGGCAAATACCGCCTCATCGACTTCACGCTTTCCAATATGGTCAACGCCGGCATCGAAAACGTCGGCCTCCTGCTCTCCAGTCAGTCCCGGTCGGTCCTGGACCACATCCGGTCCAGCAAGGAATGGGGCCTGGCCCACAAGGGCGACGGCTTGTTCTATCTGCCGGAAGAACGGGCGGATATCGAACATCCCGTAGAAGGGGACATCAGTGCTTATTATAAGAACCTCATCTTCGTCCAGCGGGCCAACAAGCGCTACGCCCTGCTGTCGGGCTGCGACATGGTCCAGAACATCGACTATGACAAGGTCCTCCACTTCCATCGTCATCACAACGCCGACGTCACCCTCATCTATCAGCAGCAGAAATACGACTTCGACCGCGAAGGCTATGTCCTGACCATCGACGATGTCTGCAAGGACCGGGTCACGGCCATCGAAGCCAAGCCGGAAGTCAAAGCCGGCGACAACTTATACCAGCGGGGAATCCTCATCGACTGCGATGTATTCCAGCATTGCATACGTCGGGCCTATGCCCAGGGATATACCCATTTTATTACCGATGTGCTCCAGCGCAATGTAGACCGCCTGCGGATTTTCGGCTATAATTATCAGGGATATGCAAAACGGATCGATTCCGTCAATTCCTACTTCCAGGTCAACATGGACCTGCGCGACAGCCGCATCTGGCATGAACTGCTCCTCAAGGATATGGATCACCGCATCTATACCAAGATCAAGGACGAAGCGCCGGCCAAATACATGGAAGAATCGCATGTCTCCAATTCTCTCGTAGCTAATGGCTGCATCATCGAAGGCCACGTAGAGAATTCGATTCTTTTCCGCCGCGTCAAGGTCGGAAAAAATGCTGTCATTCGCAACAGCATCATCATGCAGCACTCGGTCGTCGGCGATGACGCTCAGCTCGATTACGTCGTATGCGACAAGAATACGGTCATCCAGCCGGAAGCCGTGTTGAGCGGCAGCCACGACAACCCGTTGTGCATTGGTAAACGTTCAGTCCGCTGAATGCAACTACAAAGGGGTTAGAGACAATATGAAAAAATGGCAGGATAAGGAAGAATTCAAAAAGTTATTTACCGAGAAAGCTCACATCTTGTGGGAAAAAGATCTGCGGGACATGACCTTGAATGAAGTCTATCAGACCATCGCCTATATGATCCGCGATCTGGTAAGTGAAGATTGGATCCGCACGAATGAAATCTATGCCGAACAGAAGGTTAAGCAAGTCTATTATTTCTCCATCGAATTCCTCATCGGCCGCCTCCTGGAATCGAATCTCCTGGGCATCGATATGGACGACATCTGTCGCCAGGGCCTGGAAGACCTGGGCTGGGACCTGAATAAGGTCATCCAGGCCGAACGCGATCCGGGCCTGGGGAATGGGGGACTGGGCCGGCTGGCTGCCTGCTTCATCGATTCCCTGGCAGCGCTGCAGCTGCCGGGCCATGGCAACAGCATCCGCTATCAGTACGGCTTGTTCAACCAGCGCATTGTCGACAATCAGCAGGTCGAACTGCCCGATAACTGGCTGGTCAACGGCTATCCCTGGGAAGTCAAGAAAGTCGACAAGGCCGTCTATGTCCGCTTTGGCGGCAACGCCTATATGCGTCCTGACGAAGACGGCAACCTGGAATGTGTCCACGAAAAGTATTCGTCTGTCCGCGCCGTACCGTACGATGTGCCTATCATCGGCTACCACAACAATACGGTCAACACGCTGCGCCTGTGGCGGGCGGAATATTCGCGGGAACAGCTCTACCAGGAATTGTCCATCGGCGACCGGCGCCGGGCCTTCCGCTACAAGGACAGTGTCCAGCAGATTTCCCGTTTCCTCTATCCTGACGACAGCAATGAAGACGGCCGCCGCCTGCGCCTGATGCAGGAATACTTCTTCGTATCGGCCGGCCTCCAGAGCATCGTCCGCCATTATAAGAAGAAATATCACGAAAGCATCTATAAATTCGACCGCTATGTGGCCATCCACATCAACGACACCCATCCGGCCCTGGTCATCCCGGAACTGATGCGCATCCTCATGGATGAAGAAGGCATATCGTGGGATGCGGCCTGGAACATCACGGTCCGCACCGTGGCCTATACGAATCACACCATCCTGCCGGAAGCCATGGAAAAATGGTCCATCCCCATGTTCAAGGAACTGCTGCCGCGCATTTACCTCATCGTCGAAGAAATCAACAACCGCTGGCTCAAAGAAGTCCGCAGCCTCTATCCGGGCGATGAATCGAGAGCCCGCGACGTCGCCGTCCTCTGGGATGGCCAGGTCCACATGGCTCATCTGGCCGTCCTCGGCAGCCACAGCGTCAACGGCGTCGCCGAAATCCATTCGCAGATCCTCAAGGATTCGACGCTGCACCAGTTCTACACGTGCTTCCCGCACCGCTTCTCGAACAAGACCAACGGCATTTCCCATCGCCGCTGGCTCATCGAAGCCAATCCGCAGCTGGCGTCGCTCATCGACGATGCCATCGGTGACAGCTGGCGCCGGACGCCGTCGAAGCTCCAGGACCTCATGCCCTTTGCCGACGACCCGGCCTTCCAGGAACAGCTGACGCGGGTCAAAAAGGAACGCAAGGAAATCCTGGCCCGCTACATCCGCGACCGCTACGATACAGACGTGCGGACGGACTCGATCTTCGACATCCAGATCAAGCGCATCCACCTGTACAAGCGCCAGACCTTGAACATCCTGCACATCCTGCACTTGTACTACCTCTTGAAGGATAACCCGAAACTCAAGATCACGCCGCGGACCTTCCTCTTTGGCGGTAAAGCCGCTGCCGGCTACGGCGAAGCCAAGGAAACGATCCGCCTCATCAACGTCGTCGCCCATATGGTCAATTCCGACCGTAAGGTCAACAAGCAGATGAAGGTCCTGTTCCTGGAAAACTACAATGTTTCCTTAGGCCAGCTCCTCTTCCCGGCTGCTGACGTGAGCGAACAGATCTCGACAGCCGGCAAGGAAGCGTCGGGCACGGGCAACATGAAGTTCATGATGAACGGTGCCATCACCCTGGGGACCATGGACGGGGCCAACGTCGAAATCCACCGCAAGGTCGGCGACGAAAACTGTGTCATCTTCGGGCTGCGGGCTGACGAAGTCATGAACTACTACATCCACGGCGGCTACTCGTCGTGGCAGATGTACAGCGACGACGCCGCCATCCGCCGCCTCATGGATGCCCTCGTCGACGGCTCTATCGGCGGGGACCACTTCGGTATGCTCTACTCGGCCTTCCTCGACCGGAACGACGAATACTTCGTCCTCAAGGACTTCCAGCCCTACTGCCAGGCCCAGCAGGAAATCGCCAAACGCTACGGCGACCATACGAAATGGTGTCATTCGAGCGTCGTCAACATCGCCCAGTCCGGCTACTTCTCCAGCGACCGGACGATCCAGCAGTACGCCGATGACATTTGGCGCATCAAGCCGGTCAAACACTAACTAAGAATCAGGAGGATAAGATATGAAACTCAGTGCAATCGACGAGTACAGTACCTTCTTGTATCATCAGGGTACGAACTACGCCAGTTATCGTCTGTTCGGGGCCCATTTCACGGTCCTGCGCCGCAAGCCCTGCGTGCGCTTTGCCGTCTGGGCGCCTCACGCCCAGCAGGTCAGCGTCGTCGGTGATTTCAATCACTGGGACGCCGATGCCAATCCCATGGAACGGAGCAGCTGCGGCAACGGCATTTGGGTTACGCATATTGCCGGCCTCCAGGAAGGGGACATCTACAAGTACGCCATTACGACGGCGTCAGGCGAACGCATCTTAAAGAGCGATCCCTATGCCTTCTGGTCGGAAGTACGTCCCAATACGGCATCGAAACTGACCAAGCTCCACTACACGTGGCGCGACAAGAAATGGATGGACAGCCGCAGTGCTTACGATTCGTACCGTAAGCCCATGCTGACCTACGAAGTCCATCTCGGCTCGTGGCGCCGCGGCGAAGACGGCGAAATGTTGTCGTACCGCGATATCGCGCCCCAGCTGGTCGATTATGTCAAACAGATGAATTATACCCACATCGAGCTCATGCCGCTGTGCGAATATCCCTTCGATGGTTCCTGGGGCTACCAGGGGACGGGGTATTTCTCGGCGACCAGCCGCTATGGCAGCCCGGAAGACTTCATGTACCTCGTCGACCTCTGCCACCGCAACGGCATCGGCGTCATCCTCGACTGGGTACCGGGGCATTTTTGCCGCGACGCCCACGGCCTGCGTCATTTCGATGGCGAACCGTGCTATGAATCGGGCAACCCCATGCTGGCAGAAAACAAGGAATGGGACACGATGAATTTCGACTACGGCCGGACGGAAGTCCAGTCCTTCCTCATTTCCAGTGCCCTGTTCTGGATCAGCCAGTTCCACATCGACGGCCTGCGCATCGACGCCGTCGCCAACATGCTCTATCTCGATTACGGCCATGCCGACGGCGACTGGCAGCCCAATAAGTACGGCGGCCGGGAAAACCTGGAAGCCATCGACTTCCTGCGCCATCTCAATACGGCCGTCTTCAAGGAATACCCTCAGGCCCTGATGATTGCCGAAGAATCGTCGGCCTGGCCTCTCGTGACCAAGCCCGTCGACGTCGGCGGACTGGGATTCAATTACAAATGGAACATGGGATGGATGAACGATATGCTCCGCTACATGTCGCTGGACCCGCTGTTCCGCAAGGACAATCACAACCTGATTACGTTTTCGTTATGCTATGCTTTTTCAGAAAATTTCATCCTGCCCTTGTCGCATGATGAAGTCGTCCACGGCAAACATTCCCTCCTGGACAAGATGCCTGGCGACTACTGGCAGAAATTCGCCGGCCTGCGCGCCTTTTACGGCTACTGGATGTCCCATCCGGGCAAGAAGCTCCTGTTCATGGGCAGCGAGTTCGGCCAGTTCATCGAATGGAAATACGATGACAGCCTGGACTGGCACCTCCTCAAGTATCCCATGCACAAGGCCATGCACGACTACGTGCGCAGCCTGAATACGTACTATGTGGACCATCCGGAATTCTGGGAAGAAGACTGCGACTGGTCGGGCTTCTCGTGGATCAGCTGCGACGACTGCGACAACAGCGTCATCGCCTTTTACCGTACGGGTAAGGACGAAACGGACATGACCGTCGTCGTCTGCAACTTCACGCCTGTCGTTCGCCATTCGTACCGCTTCGGCGTCCCCCGGAAAGGGACGTACGTTGAAGTCTTCAACAGTGACGCCACGGCCTTCGGCGGCTCCAACGTCCTCAATGAAGGCGAATTCGAGGCCCAGGATGTGCCCATGCACGGCATGGACCAGTCCCTGGAACTGACCTTGCCGCCGCTGGCGACGATTTACCTGCAGCTGACAGGGAGTGTTAAAAAAAAAGCAGTGACCAAACCGCGGCGCCGCCGGACAGTGAAAGCCGATAAGTCTGCCGACGATACGGTAAAGAAAACGGCCAAGGCGCCGGGAAAGAAGGCGACGACCCGTGGAAAAGGGAAAGCCAAGACGGCAGCGTCTGAAAAGAAGACTGCTGCAACGAGAAAGAGAAGAACTGGGCGTCCTGCCAAAAAGGAAGCAGACGCCTGATACGGTACTTAGGGAAAGTGGGGGACATACGATGAATGTATTATTTGTGGCCTCAGAAGCAGTGCCATTTATCAAAACAGGCGGGCTGGCCGATGTCATGGGCGCACTGCCCAAGGCTTTAGCCAAGAAGGGCATGGACGTCCGCCTGGTCATTCCGAAATACAGCCGCATCGCTGAAGAAGCGAAGAAGCAGATGAAAGAAGTGACGACAGGCATCGTGAACCTGGCCTGGCGCCAGCTCTACTACGGCGTCGAAGAAATCAAGCAGGACGGCGTGACCGTCTATTTCATCGACAACGAATGGTATTTCAAGCGCGACGGCCTCTACGGCTACGGCGATGACGACGAACGCTTCGCCTATTTCTGCCGCGCCGTCCTGACCATGCTGCCCAAGATCGGCTTCAAGCCGGACATCATCCACTGCAACGACTGGCATACGGGCCTCATGGGCGTCTTCCTCAAAGAAGACTTCTGGCACGATGACTTCTACAAGGGAATCAAAGTCATCTATACCATTCACAACCTGAAATACCAGGGCATCTATCCGCCGTCGATCATGCGCGACATCATCGGCCTGCCACAGGAACTCTTCGACAACGGCAGCCTGGAATGTGACGGCTGCGTGAACTACATGAAGTCGGGCATGGTCTACGCCGACCACATCACGACGGTCAGCCCGTCGTATGCCCAGGAAATCACCTATCCGTACTTTGGCGAAGGCCTGGATGGCTATATCCGCGACAATGGGGAAAAGGTGACGGGCATCATCAACGGCCTGGACATCGACGTCTACAATCCGGAAACGGACCCGTATATCAAGCGCCAGTATTCCGTCGCCAACGCCCGGGCTGGCAAGCGGGAAAATAAAGATGCCCTGCGGGCCGAACTGGGCCTGCGCATCAAGCGGGGCGTCCCCATGATCGCCATGGTCACGCGCCTCGTCGAAGACAAGGGCCTGGACCTGATCACGCGCATCATGGATGAACTCGTCGACGACGACGTCCAGCTGGTCCTGGTCGGGACGGGCGATGCCGGCTATGAAGAAGCCTTCCGCGAACTGGCCCGCCGCCATCCGACCAAGGTATCGGCGAACATCACCTTCAACGAAGCCCTGGCCCACAAGGTCTATGCCGCTGCCGACATGTTCCTCATGCCATCGCGGTACGAACCGTGCGGCCTGAGCCAGCTCATCGCCCTGCGCTACGGCGCCATCCCCATCGTCCGCGAAACGGGCGGCCTCAAGGATACGGTCCATCCCTTCGATAAATACAGCAAACAGGGCAATGGCCTGACCTTCCCGAACTTCAACGCCCACGAACTGCTGTTCACGACGAAACGAGCCATGGGTTACTATGAAGACACGGCCCTGTGGGATATCCTCGTCCGCAACGCCATGACCAGCGACTACAGCTGGGACCGCTCGGCCGAAGCCTACCAGAACCTGTACGAAAAAGTATTACAACAATAAAAGACAGTTTGTAGTTCAGAGTTTGTAGTTTGTAGAAATTGGCTTTGCATTTCCAGCTATTCACTAAAAACTAAAAACTGCAAACTCAAAAGGGACTGTCGCATGAAGGCTTCTGCCATTATGCATAGTCCCTTTGACTTATAGTTTGCAGTACGGAGTTTTTAGTTTGTAGCAGATGACTTTAAATTTAAAACCATTCACTACAAACTGCAAACTTAATACTCAAAAAGAGGCTGTCTTCATGGACAGCCTCTTTTACTTTCCCCAACCACGAAAGGAACGCTTATGGACTTACGATTGTACCACAACTCTCACGAATTCTATTACCGCTCGTCTTTTGGGGCCGTTCCTTCCGGGAGCCGGCTCATCCTGCGCCTCCGCGCCAGCGGCAGCGATGCCGGGAACTGCCGGGCCCGCATCCGCCTGTGGCAGAGCAATGTCGGCGAATCCTTTGTACCCATGAGTTATGAAGACGGCATCTTCACGGGCATCGTCACCATTCCGCCCAAGGGCTGTCTGCTCTGGTATTATTTCATCATCGACGATGGCCATAGGACTTTCTACTATGGCAACAACTACGACCGCCTCGGCGGCGAAGGGGCCAAATATCCCGATGTGCCGCCGGCCTATCAGGTCACGGTCTACGATAAGGACGCCCATACGCCGGACTGGTTCAAGCACGCCATCGTCTACCAGATCTTCCCGGACCGCTTCCGCCACGGCACCCATACGTCGGGCCGCCTCTACGGCAAGAAGGGCGCCGTCATCCACAGCGACTGGGACGATGTGCCCTATTACTGCAAGCGCGAAGGCCAGGGCGACATCGTCTATTACGACTTTTTCGGCGGCAACATCGCCGGCATCCGGGAAAAATTGCCCTATCTCAAGGAACTGGGCATTACGGCCATTTACCTCAACCCGATTTTTGAAAGCTCCAGCAATCACCGTTACGGCACGGCCGATTACTTCCGCGTCGACCCCATGCTGGGGACGAATGAAGAGTTCGCCGAATTCTGTCAGGCTGCCAGGGAAGAAGGCATCCATATCATCCTCGACGGCGTCTTCAGCCATACCGGTGCCGACAGCATCTACTTCAACCGCTTCGGCAACTATCCCGGCGTCGGCGCCTATCAGTCGAAGGAGTCGCCGTACTATGAATGGTACCGCTTCAAGCATTATCCCGACGACTATGAATCGTGGTGGGGCGTATCGGACCTGCCGGACGTAGAAGAAACGACGCCGTCGTACATGGATTTCATCATCAACAGCGAAGACAGCGTCCTCAAATACTGGCTGAACGAAGGCATCAGCGGCTGGCGCCTGGACGTCATCGACGAGCTGCCCGTGCCTTTCCTGCGCCAGTTCTACCACACCCTGAAAGAGGAAAAGCCCGATGCCGTCCTCCTCGGCGAAGTCTGGGAAGATGCGTCGAATAAGGTCAGCTACAGCGAACAGCGGGAATACCTCTGCGGCTACGATATCGACAGCGCCATGAACTACGCCCAGCGCTCCCTGATGATCGATTTCATGACCGGCGTCAAAGATGCGCGGCGCATGAATGCCGAACTGACACGGCTCATTGAAAATTACCCGCCCGAAAATTTCTATGCCATGCTCAACCTCATCAGCAGCCACGATATCGAACGCATCCTGACGGTCCTCACCAGGGCCGGCGGCACGGACGTGGCGACAGCCGAAGAAACGGGCCGGAAGCGCTTGAAACTGCTGACAGCCTGGCAGATGACCATGCCCGGCGCGCCGTGCATCTATTACGGTGACGAAGTGGGCGTCACGGGCGGCAAGGACCCGGACAACCGCCGGACCTATCCCTGGGGCCATGAAGACCTGGACCTCCTGGCCTGGACCAAGGCCCTGACGCGGCTGCGGACAGCACACGACGCTTTACAGACGGGCCGCTTCATCCCGCTCTATGCCGATGGCGACGTCTTTGCCTTTGCCCGGGTCATCGAAGGGGGACGGGATGTCTTCGGCAAGCCCGCTGAAGACGGTTTCTTCATCATCGCCATGAACCGCAATCCATCGGCCCTGCGGACTATCAGCATCTATACGGACGGCCTGGCTTACGGCAAACTGACCAATGCCCTCCATCCGCGCATGACGCCGGTCACGACGGTGAACAGCCGCTTCACCTTGACCTTGCCGCCGTTGAAAGCGGTCATCCTCCAGGGGAAAGATGCCGGGACCAAGCGGGCCGGTGTCCTCCTGCATCCGACGTCCCTGCCGGCTGCCTGCGGCAACGGTGTCTTAGGGCCGGCCGCGTACCGCTTCGTCGACTTCCTCAAGGCCGCCGGCCAGCGGGTCTGGCAGATCCTGCCCCTGACGCCGCCCCTCATGGGCGATTCGCCGTATTTGTCGGAATCGGCCTTTGCCGGCAACGAAGCCCTCATTTCCCTGGAAGTCCTGCGCGACTGGGGCTGGCTGAAACAGGAAGCCCTGGATGATTTCCTGGCTCAGGGGAAAAAGACTGCGTCCTGGCACAGCCTGGCCGCATATAAGGCCAAACTCCTCTGGGATATGTCCCATGATCCGGACCTGACCATCCCCTGGGAACCGTTCCGGGCCTTCTGTGAAAAGAATGCCTACTGGCTCGACGACTACGCCCTCTTCCGGGCTGTCCGCGATTTCTTCGGCGGCCGCTGCTGGACAGAATGGCCGGAAGATATCCGCCACCACAGCCAGGCCGCCATGGCCCAGTATGGCAAGGAGCTGGCCGGCGCCGTATCGCATGTCAAATTCATGCAGTACATCTTCAGCCGCCAGTGGCACGATGTCCGGGCCTATGCCGCTGAAAACGGCGTGTCCATCCTCGGCGACGTGCCCATGTTCGTCGCCCATAACAGTGCCGACTGCTGGGCCCATCAGGACCAGTTCGACCTCGATGAAGCAGGGAATCCGTCGTCCGTCGCCGGTGTCCCGCCTGACTACTTCAGTGCCGACGGCCAGCTCTGGGGCAATCCCCTCTATGATTACCAGGCCATGGCCAGGGACAACTACCAGTGGTGGACTGACCGCTTCCGCCGCATGATGGACCTCGTCGACGAAGTCCGGGTCGACCATTTCCGCGGCTTTGCCGCTTACTGGGCTGTACCGGCCGGTTCGGAAACGGCCAAGAGCGGCGCCTGGAAAGAAGGGCCCGGCCTGGACCTCTTCCGGGCGGTCTACCAGAAAATCGGCCGGCTGCGCCTGGTCGCCGAAGACCTGGGCGTCATCACTGACGATGTCTGCACCCTCAAAGACGCCCTGCACCTGCCGGGCATGAAGGTCATCCAGTTCCACCTCAAGGACCGGGCCGACGGCCGCCTGGCCTTCGATACCGAGCCGGACTGCATCGCCTATACCGGGACCCATGACAACAACACTATCCGCGGCTGGTATGAAGACGACCTGACGCCGAGCCAGCAGCTCCACGTCCGCCAGATGCTAGGATTGTCCGATGAAGCGGCACCGCAGGAAATCGTCGGCGCCCTCATCGCCTATACCTACCGCCGCCGGGCCGAAACAGTCATCATCCCTATGCAGGACCTCCTGGCCCTGCCGTCGTCGGGACGCATGAACACGCCGGGCGTCGCCGACGGCAACTGGCACTGGCAGCTCAAAGAAGGCCAGACGACCTTCGACATCGCCCATTGGCTGGCCAAAGCGTGCCGCGAAAGCGGACGATGATCGTAGGGGCGCCCACGTGGGGCGCCCGCCAGAGATTGGTCACATCGTTTTTCACGATGTTTGTTGAACCCATAGGCCGTTCATCAAACCATGAACGATACGTAAAAGGAATAACGCGCTGCTCTCTAAAAGAAGGGAGTAGCGCGTTTTTTGTCGAATACGTATAGTAAAAGTAATGTTGAAAAGGATGTGATTTTGTGTATATTACTTACATGCGTATTCAAAATTACCGGAATCTGCAAGACGTCGAAATGACTTTCCACGAAAGGGCCAACTATATCGTCGGTGAAAACGCCATCGGCAAGAGCGGTCTGTTGCGCCTCATTTCCTATATGAGTGCCGGCCGCAATGTCGAAGAAGATGACTATGCCGACGTGACCCGGCCCATCGTCATCACCCTGGACCTGCACCTCTTGCACAATGAGCAGGAATATTTCGCCGATACGCCAGACGAGCACCGTCAGAGCCTGCGCGTCCGCATGGAAATGCACGTCAGCGACATGTATCCCCATCTCTACGACGACAACAGCGGCGAAGAACTGCCGTTAGAGCTCATCCGCCGCCTGCGCTACGTGTCCTATTCGGCGGCCATGCCGGAAGAACAGCGCGTGCCGCCGCGCATTTACCGCGCCTTGGAACAGAAGCTCTCTCAATGGAGCGAAACGCATTGGGACGGCTTGTCGGAAGAAGCCAAGGCCTTCATCCATCACGAAGTCGCCGTCGGCAGCCTCGATTCATCGTATTTCGTCAACATCTTCCTCTTGTCCTGCATGCTCTGCCGCATGGACCGGCCCAGGGCGGACAACATGAAATTCATTTCCCTGGCCGCCCTGTGCGTCATCACCCAGGTCTACCTGATGTCCATCAGCCGCGCCGTGCCTATCGAACACAATCTCATCGTCGACGAAGAAGGGAAGCGCTACCTGCCCCTCATCATCTCCATCGATGAACCGGAAATGCACCTTCATCCCTACATGCAGCGGTCGGTCCTGCTCTATTACCAGCAGCTCCTGAACAACGAAGACCCCCAGTTCTGTACGCTCCTCAAGGACCTTTTCGGCCTCGACGGCCTGCGGGGGCAGTTATTCGTCGTCACCCACTCGACGGATTCCCTCATCGACGACTACCGCCATATCATCCGCCTGTACCGCAACAAGCAGGGCATGGTCAAAGCGGCCTGCGGGGCCAGCTTCCATTTCAGCGAAGAAATCGAGAAACACCTGATCATGCACTTCCCTGAAGTCAAGGAAGCCCTCTATTCGCGGAGCGTCCTCATCGTCGAAGGGGAAACGGAATACGGCTGTTTCCAGCACTTCGCCAAGACCCTGGACCTGCCCTTCGACTACTACGGCATCTGCCTCATCAATGCCCGCGGCGAAAGTTCCATCTCCAAGATTAAGAAACTCCTGGAATACTTCAAGATTCCCGTCGTCGCCCTGTACGACGCCGACGTCAAGGGCAGCCATAAAGGCGAACGGGGCGTCTACTTCACCGACGAGATCTGCTTTGAAATGGACCTGGCCAAGACCATGATTGACCACGGCCAGCGCCGCGACCTGGACCGCATCATCGACACGGCCTGCGGCGAACACGCCCGGGCCACGACGGACATGATCAAAAAGGCCTGCCGCAAACTGGACGTCAACTTCCACGATTACCCGGCCCGCCTCTTGTGGCACGTCAACCCGCGCAATAAAAAGGCCCTGTACATCTATTACTTCGCCTGGCTCTACAGCAACAAAGGCGTCATCCTCGGCCGCCTCATCGGCCAGTCCCTGAAAAAAGAAGACATCCCGCCATCCTTCGTCCGCGCCATCGAAGCCGCCGGCCAGCTGGCCAAAGTCACCAAAGCCGTGTAACGGCTTTGGTGACTTTCGTAGGGGCTCCCCGTGGGGAGCCCACTGTGAATAATGGAAATAAACGCGGACCGCAGGCCGCCGCGGTCCGACGGACCGCAATCGTAGGGGCGCGCACGTGGCACGCCCGCTGTGAATAATGGGAATAAACGCAGGCTGCAGTTCGCCGCGGTCCGACGGACCACATCGTAGGCGTCCCGCCCAAGGCTCCCTTTATAGGGGAGCTGTCAGCGTCAGCTGACTGAGAGGTTGAATTTGCGTTCACGTGTAAGGTTCAAGTTTGTAGACCATGGTTAAAAATTTAAAACCATCTTCTGCAAACTACAAACTATAAAGAGAAGGACCCCTAGTCCCTAACCCCTAGCTACGAACCACGAACCACGAGCCACGATTCGACGGGATTCCCACAAGCGGGACGCCTGCCAACGGAATTCTCACAAGCGGGCCGCCCTTTGGGCGGCCCCTACTAGCCACTAATCCCCAACCATGGTATGATATAAGGTACAGTCTATTTCAGAAAGAGAGATGCCTTATGAAACTTTTTATTGCCGAAAAGCCGAGCATGGCCCGGGAATTGGCGAAGTGCCTGCCTGATCCGCACCAGCGGGGGAACGGCTGTATCCGCACGGGCGGCGGCATCGTGACCTGGGCTTATGGCCACGTCCTGCAACAGGCCGAACCTCAGGATTATGATCCCAAGTACAAGCGCTGGAACGCCGACGACTTGCCGATTATCCCCAAGCAGTGGAAGCTCCTGGTCAGCCCGGCCAGTAAGGACCAGTTCAAGGTCATTACGGACCTCATCGCCAATCCCGACGTCGATACTATCGTCAACGCCGGTGACCCGGACCGGGAAGGGCAGCTGCTCATCGATGAGATCCTCGATTACGTCGGCAATAAGAAGCCTGTCGAACGGATCCTCTTGAATGCCCTCGACGAGAAGAGCATCCACGAATCCCTCGATGATTTGCGCAGCAACGGCGATTTCGTCCATCTCAAGGAATCGGCCCTGGCCCGCAGCCGCGCCGACTGGCTCATCGGCATGAATCTGTCCCGGGCCTATACCCTGGCCGCCCGCCGTCAGGGGCACCGCGTCGTCTTTCCCATCGGCCGCGTCAAGACGCCGACCCTGGCCCTCGTCGTCCGCCGCCAGCGAGAATTGGACAACTTCGTCCCTGTCACGTATTACGTCGTCAAAGCCGATTTCCTTCATAAGAACGGCCTCATCCGCGCCCAGTGGCAGCCCAGGGATACCCAGAGCGGCCTCGACCCGGAAGGGCGCTGTGTCGACGAAAAGACGGCCCAGTCCATCCTCAAACGCCTGCAGGAACGGCCTGACGGAACCATCGTCGAGAATAAAAAGACCAAGAAGAAAGAAGCCCAGCGCCTGCCCCTGTCCCTGTCGTCCCTGCAGGTCCTGGCAGGCAGGCGTTATGGCTATACGCCGCAGCAGGTCCTCGATACGGCTCAGGAATTATATGAACGGAAACTGACGACCTATCCCCGTTCGGACTGCGAATACCTGCCGGTGAACCAGCGCAAGGATGTACCCCATATTTTGGCCAATCTCGGGAAACTGCCGGCAGGGAAGCTGGCTGAATGGGTCGCCGGTGCCGACGGCAAGATACGCAGCCGCGCCTGGAACGACAGCAAGATCACGGCCCATCATGCCATCATTCCGACGACCGTAGCCTGTCCCTTCGATAAATTGACGTCTATGCAGCAGCATATTTATTACCTCGTCGCCCAGGCCTATATTGCCCAATTCTATCCCATCCATGAATATGACCAGACGCGCATGGTCATCGAAGCGGCTGATGAACGCTTCGTCGCCCATGGCAAGACGGTCACCGTGCCGGGCTGGAAGGTCCTCTATCAGAGCGACAAGCACGATGACGACGAAGAAGAGAAGGGGACCCTGCCGGCTGTCCGCAAGGGCGATGGCGTCCATTATCAGAACGGCCAGGTCGACAAAAAGGCGACTAAGCCGCCGCCGCGCTTCACGCCGTCGACCCTCTTGGCAGCCATGAAGGAAATCTATAAGTACGTCAAAGACGAGAGCCTGAAGAAGAAATTGAAAGAAGTCCAGGGCATCGGCACAGAAGCGACGCGGGCGACGATCATCCAGGAGCTCATCCAGCGCAAATTCCTGACGACGGAAGGCAAGAAGAAGTACCTCAAGCCGACAGATGACGCCTACCTCCTCGTCGATTCCCTGCCCGATGAAATGCTCTATCCCGACGAAACGGCTGTCTGGGAAGAACGGCTCTATCAGATGAGCCTGGGCAAGGATAAACTGGACACCTTCCTCCACGACCAGCTGTCCTTCCTGGATACCCTGGTCACGGCGGCCCGGAAAGTCGTCATGCACATAGCCGGCATCAAGACCTGCCCCGTCTGTGGCAGCGCCATGGTCAAGCGCCACGGCAAATACGGCGACTTCTACGGCTGCAGCAACTACCCGTCGTGCCGCCACACCGAGCCCATAGACGGCGACAAGAAACAGGCCGATGCCAAGCCGTCGCCGTACCCGTGCCCGCGCTGCCATAAAGGGACTTTCCAGAAACGCAGCGGCCCTTATGGCCCGTTCTGGGTCTGCAGTGAAGCCGGCTGCAACACCAAATGCGCCGACGTCGACGGCGTACCAAGTTACTATGCCAGACACTAGTCTGGCATAGTAACTGTAGGGGCTCCCACGTGGGGAGCCCGCCGCAAATCCTGTGGATAACGCAGGTCGCAGTTCGCAGTCCGCCGCGGTCCCACGGACCGCAATCGTAGGGGCTCCCACGTGGGGAGCCCGCCCCAGCCATTCGATGGGATTCATTTGAACGATTCGATGGGATTCCCACAAGCGGGCCGCCCTTTGGGACGGCCCCTACGAATCATGAACCACGAACCACGAGCCACGAGCCCTTAGCCACTAACCACTAGCCACGAACACAAGCCTATGGTATTATAAATAATAGGCTATTTTTTATAGCTATTTTGTCAACTTTGGAGTCAAAATCATCAATGAAACGAATTTATTTAGATAACGCGGCAGCGACGCCGATGGACCCGCGCGTCTTGGACGTCATGATGCCGTATTTGACGACGGCTTACGGCAATCCGTCGAGCCTTCATTATTTCGGCCAGCAGGCCCGGTCTGCCGTCCAGACGGCGCACAGCCAGGTCGCCCACTGCCTGGGCGTCAAAGGGGAAGACCTGGTCTTCACCAGCGGCGGCACGGAAGCGGACAACCTGGCCATCCTCGGCTTCCTGCGGGCCAATTATCCCCACGGCGGCCACCTGGTCACGACGGCCGTAGAACACCACGCCGTCCTGCGGACTTTCCAGGCCCTGGAAGGGAAGGGCTATGACGTTACTTATGTCCCTGTCGAAGCCGACGGCCGGGTCACAGCCGACGCTGTGGCCCAGGCCCTGCGCGATGATACGGTCCTTATTTCCGTCATGTATGCCAATAATGAAACGGGCATGGTCCAGCCCATCGACGCCATCGGCGCCCTGGCCCGGCAGAAGGGCATCGCCTTCCACGTCGATGCCGTCCAGGCCTTTGGCTACGTGCCTATCCGGCCGCTGGAACAGGGCATCGACATGCTCACGGTCTGCAGCCATAAGATTTACGGCCCCAAAGGTGTCGGCGCCTTGTACATCCGCCACGGACTGCAGGTCGCTGCCGAAGCCTATGGCGGACCCCAGGAACACCGCCTGCGGGCGGGCACGGAGAACGTCGCCGCCATTGCCGGCTTCGGCAAGGCTGCCGAACTCCTGGAGGCCGAACGGGACGACCGAGTCCGGGCGGCGCGGCGCCTGACCGATGCCGTCTATGACCAGCTCATCAAAGGCGACGCCCGCTTCCACCTCAACGGGCGGCGCAACCACGTCCTGCCCAACATCATCGACTTCAGCGTCGACGGCGTGGACAGCGCCATCCTGCTCATCGCCCTCGACCTGCAGGGCCTGGCCGTATCGGCTGGTTCGGCCTGCGAAGCCGGTGCCGTCGAAGCGTCCCATGTCCTCCAGGCCATGGGCGTCGAGGACAAATGGCTGCGCAGCAGCATCCGCCTGTCCGTAGGCAAAGAAAATACCTTAGATGAAATCGAAGCAGCCATCGCCATCATCGGCGACGCTGTCCGTAAAAGCAGAGGAGAGTCACTATGAAACGAGTTGCCGTAGCTATGAGCGGCGGCGTCGACAGTTCGGTCACGGCCGGCCTTTTGAAACAGCAGGGGTATGACGTCATCGGCATTACCCTGCGCCTGTGGGAAGAAGACCCGGCCTGCACTATCGACAACGTCCACGCCTGCTGCTCCCTCAGTTCCGTCGACGATGCCAAAGCCGTCGCCTCGGTCCTGGGGATTCCCCATTATACCCTGGATTTCCGCGATATCTTCCGGCGCGACGTCATCGATTACTTCGTCGATGCCTACGTCCACGGCAGGACGCCCAATCCCTGCATTGCCTGCAATAAATTCATTAAATTCGGTCTGCTCTGGGAAAAGGCCAAGCAGTTCGGTGCCGACTTCCTGGCGACAGGCCATTACGCCCGCATCGTCAAGGACGAAGGAACGGGAATCTATTCCCTGCTCCGCGGCACAGACCGCCGCAAGGACCAGTCCTATGTCCTCTATCAGCTGACACAGGACCTGCTGCCCCATCTCTTATTCCCCATGGCCGGCCTGGAAAAGGCCCACACGCGGGAACTGGCTAAAGAATGGGGCCTGCCGGTCTTCAATAAGCCTGAAAGCCAGGATATCTGCTTCATCCCGGACAACGACTATAAGGGCTTCTTGCAGCACGAACGCAAGGGCATCTTCAAGCCCGGCGACTTCGTCGACCAGAGCGGCCGCGTCATCGGCCGCCACAAGGGCATTGCCGCCTACACCATCGGTCAGCGCCGGGGATTGAACCTCGGCGGTCCCGGCGGTCCGTATTATGTGACGGCCCTCGACGTGGCCCATAACCGGGTCGTCGTCGGCTCGGAACAGGATTTGTTCTCGAAGACTGTCCATGCCGGTGAAGCGACGTGGGTCGAACAGGCACCGTCCGCACCGTTCCGGGCCCTGGGCAAGATACGCTATGCTGCCCGTGAAGCGGCCTGCACGGTCTATCCCGACGGCGACAGCCTGCGGGTCGAATTCGACGATGCCCAGCGCGCCGTCACGGCCGGCCAGGCCCTGGTACTTTACGACGCCGAAACAGGCGAACGCGTCCTGGGCGGCGGCGTCATCCAATAGGAAAAAAGAGGAGGATTCCTGTGTCTACAGATCATATCAGAAACTTTTCAATCATCGCACATATCGACCATGGCAAATCGACGCTGGCCGACCGGATGCTGGAAATGACCGGCACCGTGCCCAAAAGGGAAATGGAAGACCAGCTCCTCGATACGATGGATCTCGAACGGGAACGGGGCATTACCATCAAAGCCCAGTCGGCCCGTCTCATTTACGATGCCAAAGATGGCAAACAATATACGCTCAATCTCATCGACACGCCGGGGCACGTCGACTTCAACTACGAAGTATCGCGCAGCCTGGCGGCCTGCGAAGGGGCCCTGCTCATCGTCGATGCCACGCAGGGCGTCGAAGCCCAGACCCTGGCCAACGTTTACCTGGCCCTGGAACACGATTTGGAAATCATTCCCATCATCAATAAAGTCGACCTGCCCAGCGCCGACCCGGACCGGGTCTGCAAGGAAATCGAAGACGTCATCGGCCTGGACGCATCGGACGCCATCATGATCAGCGCCAAGACGGGCTACGGCGTCGACAAGGTCCTGGAAGCCATCGTCCAGCGCATCCCGGCACCGGCTGACGAAGGGGACAAGCCCTTGCGGGCCCTCATCTTCGACTCCCACTTCGATGCCTATAAAGGGGCTATCGCCAACATCCGCATCATGGAAGGCAGCGTCAAGCCGGGCCAGCGCATCCGCATGATGGCGTCGGGCAAGGAATTTGAAGTCATCGAAACGGGCGTCTTCCTGCCCCAGATGCATCCCGTCCCGTCCCTGGAATGTGGCAGCGTCGGCTATCTGGCAGCCAGCATGAAGAACGTCCGCGACTGCCGCGTCGGCGATACGGTCACTTTGGCCGACCATCCGGCTAAAGAAGCCCTGCCGGGCTACCGCAAGGCCGTGCCCATGGTCTACTGCGGCCTCTACCCGGTCGAAACGAACGACTACGACAACCTCCGCGATGCCCTGGAAAAGCTCCACCTCAACGATGCGGCGCTGCTCTTTGAACCGGAAACGTCGTCGGCCCTGGGCTTCGGCTTCCGCTGCGGCTTCCTGGGCCTCCTGCACATGGACGTCGTCCGCGAACGGCTGGAACGGGAATACAACCTGTCCCTGATCACGACGGCGCCGTCGGTCATTTACCACGTCTACTGCACGGATGGCACCATGGTCGAAGTGGATAACCCGTCGCAGATGCCGGACATGACCAAAATCGACCACATCGAAGAACCGCTGGTCAAGACGACGATCATCATCCCCAAGGACATGGTCGGCACGGTCATGGAAATCTCCCAGAACCGCCGCGGTCAGTACGTCACCATGGATTACCTCGACGACACGCGCGTTTCTTTGATCTACAACCTGCCCCTGTGTGAAATCCTCTACGACTACTTCGACGTCCTCAAGTCGGCGACCCGCGGCTATGCGTCCCTCGATTATGAGCTCAACGGCTACCAGTCCTCGCCAATGGTCAAAATGGATATCCTCATCAACGGCGACGTCGTCGACGCCCTGAGCGTCATCGTCCACAAGGATTTCGCCGCCCGCCGCGGCCGCGCTCTGGTCGAAAAACTGCGCAGCCTCATTCCGCGCCAGCTCTTCCAGATCCCCATCCAGGCCGCTGTGGGCAATAAGATCATTGCCCGCGAAAACGTGGCAGCCCTGCGCAAGGACGTCCTGGCCAAGTGCTATGGCGGCGATATTTCCCGTAAGCGCAAGCTCCTGGAAAAACAGAAGGAAGGCAAGAAGCGCATGAAACAGTTCGGTACCGTCGAAATCCCGCAGGAAGCCTTCATGGCCGTCCTCAAAGTCGACGAAGAATGACGCTGGGCCTGTACGTCCACATCCCGTTCTGCCGCCATAAATGCCTGTACTGTGACTTTCCGTCCTATGCCGGCCTGGAGCGCTACTGCCAGGGCTATGTCGAAGCCCTGTGCCGGGACATCGCGGCCTCGCCCTATGCCGGGGAAGGGGCTGATACGGTCTACGTCGGCGGCGGTACGCCGTCGATGCTGGAAGCCGGCGACGTCAGCCGCATACTGAAGACCCTGCGGCAGACCTTCTGCATTGCCAGCGATGCGGAAATCACGATAGAAGCCAATCCAGACAGTCTCGATTATGATAAGGCCGCGGCTCTGGCCGATTGCGGCGTCAACCGCCTGAGCCTGGGCGTCCAGTCCTTTTCCGACGCCATGCTGGCCTTTCTGGGCCGGGTCCATACGGCAGCCCAGGGCGAAGCGGCCATCCAGGCGGCCTACGCGGCCGGCATCCATAATTTGTCCCTGGACCTGATGTACGGCCTGCCCGGCCAGCGCCTGGCCGACGTCCGCCGCGACGTAGAGCGCCTTTCCCAGCTGCCCGTGGTCCACGCGTCCATTTACAGCCTCATTGTCGAAGACGGGACGCAGCTCAAGGCGGGCCTGGAAAAGGGGACATGGCACCTGCCGCCTGAGGGGACGGTGGAAGCCATGGGGAAGGCCGTCCACGATGCCATGCACGGTTATGGCTTCCATCACTACGAGATTTCCAGCTATGCCAAAGGGCCTTTTGAGTCGCGCCATAACAGCAAATACTGGACTTATGAGCCTTATATCGGCTTCGGCGTATCGGCCCATTCCTTCGATGGGACGACGCGCTGGGCCAATGTAGCCAACATCCCGGCGTATATCCATAAGGCCGGCAGGGCGAGTGTCGTCGCCGAATCTGTCGCCATCGACGCCAAACGGGCCGTCGAAGATTACTGCTTCCTGGCCCTGCGCCGCCGGGTCGGCATCGATTACGGCGATTATGCCAGGCGCTTCGGGAAATCCATCGAAGCCGACTTCGGTCCTGTCATCGACGGCCTCATCCGCCAGGGCCTCCTGGAGCGCACCGAGCGGGGCTGCTGCCTCAGTGAAGACGGTTTAGGATATGGCAATTATGTATTCAGTAAATTTATACGCTGAACCTCAGAAATTGTTGACAAATGACACTAATCTGAGTATAATTTCATTGTGTGCAGTAAAAGCACTCCCTATCATACCTTGGAGGGAGGGATAATAGAATGGCAGAAATCAGAGTTGGTAAAAACGAAACGTTAGACAGCGCACTTCGCCGCTTCAAACGTTCTTGCCAAAAGGCAGGTGTTCTTTCCGAAGTACGGAAACGTGAACACTACGAAAAACCGAGTGTACGGAGAAAGAAAAAATCCGAAGCAGCACGGAAACGGAAGTACAGAGCATAATCGTCAAATGTAAGAAGGGTGATAGCATGTCTCTTAAAGAAGAACTGCTTCAGGACATGAAAGCGGCCATGAAAGCCAAAGAAGCCGGTAAAACGGCTTTATCCGTCATCCGCATGGTCCGTTCGTCCATCCGCAATACGGAAATCGACGGCAAATGCGAACTCGATGACGCTGGCGTCGGTGCCGTCATTGCCAAAGAAATGAAACAGCGCAAGGAATCGTTGGCAGAGTTTGAAAAGGCAGGCCGCAGCGACCTCGTCGAAGAAACGAAGGCCGAAATGGCCGTACTGGAAAAGTACATGCCCAAACAGCTCACAGCCGATGAAATCCGCCAGATCGTCAACGATGCCGTTGCCGGTCAGAGCGGTCTCAAGATGGGCGACGTCATGAAGCTCGTCATGCCCAAGGTCAAAGGTAAGGCCGACGGCAAGCTTGTTTCACAGGTCAAAGGTAAGGCCGACGGCAAGCTTGTTTCACAGATTGTTCGAGAAATTTTACAAAATAATTAGTTTTGTTAGATTTTTCTAAAAAATCTATTGACAAATAGACTAATTAATTGTATTATTTTAGCATGAATTTGAAAATAAAATAAGTCATGAAACAAGAGTCAAAGAAGACTCCGAACCTTAACCACAGGGGCGGAGTCTTTTTTTCACCCAAAGGAGGAGTCATGATGGCTAAAGATGATTTAGTATATGTAATCCCTGCAGGTCAATATGGTAAAGAAGGTGTGCTGGCTTTACTCGAACAGCACCCGGAAATTAAATTTGTATCTCTCGTAGGCATCGACCTCGCCGGTAACGATACGGACGAAAAGATTCCTATCAGTGTATTCTTCGATGAATACGATAAATTCTTCAATGCTACGGCTTTCCAGACAGACGGTTCTTCCGTTGTCCTGCCGGGCATCGCTACCTTGTCCAATGCTCGTGTCGACATCAAAGCCGACCCCGGCGTCGACTGGTTCGTCGATTACAATGACGGCAACATCGATCCGGAAACGGGCAAACCCGTCGGTACGCTCCGTATCCCGAGCTTCCTCCGCCATGCTACGGGCTTCATCGACTCCCGTTCCATCCTTCGCAACACCTGCGACTACGTAGGCGACCAGATTTTGGCTCTTGTCAAGAAATACGGCATCAAAGGCACGTCCATCAATCCTGATGACATCGAAAAGATCGTCTTCACGACGGCTACAGAATTGGAATTCTGGGTCAAGACCCCGAGCCAGGACGTAGCTACCCGCCTCTTGTCGGCATCCCAGAAGATGCAGGAACAGTACTGGCAGCGTACACACGGCGTCGTCCGCACGGCGCTTGAACAGACCGTCGAACGCCTTGAAAAATACGGCCTCGAACCGGAAATGGGCCATAAAGAAGTCGGCGGCGTCAAAGCCCAGATTGACGATTCCGGTAAATTGACCTTCGTCCTCGAACAGCTCGAAGTCGACTGGAAATACGCCAGCGACCCTGTACAGACAGCTGATAACGAAATCGCTGCCCGTATCATCGTCCGCGAAGTCTTCCGTGAAAACGGCCTCGAAGTCACCTTCCAGGCTAAACCGA
Organism: Megasphaera indica; assembly: GCF_046614755.1. NCBI lineage: Bacteria > Bacillati > Bacillota > Negativicutes > Veillonellales > Veillonellaceae > Megasphaera > Megasphaera indica. Next base: position 57,390 of record NZ_JBKKJR010000006.1, on the reverse strand, counting down.
TCCACGGCGTTGCCGGCTCCGGTGAACATACTCACTTCGGTATCGGCGCTATCATGAAGAATGGCAAATTCGTCAACCTCTTCAACCCGGATGACATGAAGAGCGAATTCCTCTCGGCCATCGGCTACGGCGCTATCATGGGTATCCTCAAACACTACGAAGTCATCAACCCCTTCGTATCGTCGACGACGGACTCCCTCAACCGCTTGAAACCGGGCTTCGAAGCTCCTGTCTGCATCGTTACGGCTCTCGGCGGCGAAACGCCGGACGTTCCGACTCGTAACCGTTCCGTCCTGGCCGGCCTTATCCGTGACATCGCCAGCCCGGCAGCTACGCGTTTCGAACTCCGCGCTCCCAACCCGTTCACCAATACGTACATCGCCATCGCTATGGGCTACCTCGGCGCTCTGGACGGCATCAAATACGCTCTCTCCAGCGGCAAATCGACGGCTGAACTCCTGGCTGAACTCTCCAAGAAACCGGGCGAAGACGCAGATTACCTGGAAAAAGACCGGGCATACCGCTCCGAAGTCGACGTCTTCGAAAACTTCAGCGACGAAGAACGCAATGCCATGTTCGGCAAAGCTCCGCGTACGGTATGGGAAAACTTCAAAGCCCTTACGACGTATCCGGAAAAACTGGACGACCTCGCTTGCGACGCTTTCCAGAAACGCATCATGGAATCCTTTAAACTCGGCGCTCTCAGCCGCTGGGCACTGGAACTCCAGTACCGCATCATTCCGGAAAACCTCTCGAAAGTCATCGCTGCCGAACAGCTCCATGCTGATGGCGACAGCAATGCCCTCGAAGTCGAACGCTGGACCAAGATCAATGCTCTCCGCACGGAATTAGGCCGCGACACCGAAAAGAGCCTGTCCATCTTCTCCAAGATCAAACAGGCCCTGGCTGCTGACGACTACGATACCGCATCGGACCTCATGGTCGAAATGAGCGACAAAATGGATCAGCTCACCGACATGTACTACGAATATTCTCATAACGCTTTCTAATATATCGTTTGGATGTAAAAAGGAGCTGTCGCATTGCGACAGCTCCTTTTTTCGGTCCCTTTGGACCATCGTAGGGGCTCGCACGTGGCGAGCCCGCCGTGAATCCTGTGTACAGCCCGTACTGTCTGTGTGACGATGCAAATCAGGCGTGCAGGTACAGGCGGCGTTGTTGCGTTGCGGGATTCCCACAAGCGGGCGCCCCACGTGGCGCCCCTACGATGCGGCCTGCGAACTGCGTCCTTTAAAAATGGAAGGTCACGCCGGCGCCGACGCCGTGTTCGTTGTCGCCGTCTTCGGGCATGTAGTTATGGTAATTGACGTTCAGGCCCCAGCCGAAGGCGATGTTGTAATTGAGGCCGGCCTGGGCTTCGGCAAAGTGCGAGCCCTTGACGTAGGTCGCATAGGGCTGGAGGCCCAGGATGTGCGGCGCAGCGACGCCGATGCCGCCGTAGAAGGACGTCGAGCTCGACTGCTCGTCGATGTTGTTGCGCCAGCCGCCGAGGAGCTGGACTTTCGAGCCGATAACATTGTATTTGGCATAGATGTCGTTCTGGTTGCCGTACTGGTCGCGGTCGGCCCGTTTATAGCCGATGGTCGTCCGCGGCAGGACTTTGGCTTCGGCGTACTGTTCTTTCGTGCCGACGCCGAGGCTGACACCGGCTTCGGGCAGGACGGACAAGGCAAAGGCCTGGGGCAGGGCAAAAGCCGTGCAGGCCAGTAAGGCTGTGGTCAATTTCTTTAACATACGTATCGCTCCTTTGCGAAAAAAATCATTTCAATTCCAGACCGACCGGGCAGTGGTCGCTGCCGGTGATGTCGGTGTATATGGCGGCTTTTTCCAGCCGGTCGTCGAGGTCCTTCGTAGTCAGGAAGTAGTCGATGCGCCATCCGGCATTGTTCTGACGGGCTTTGAAACGGTAGCTCCACCACGAATAGATGCCCGTCACATCGGGGTAGAAGTAGCGCCACGTATCGGTGAAGCCCGCCGCCAAGAGGTCTGTCATCTTCTGCCGTTCTTCGTCGGAGAAGCCGGCGTTCTTATGGTTCGTCTTGGGGTTCTTGAGGTCGATTTCTTCATGGGCCACGTTGAGGTCGCCGCAGACGATGACCGGCTTGTCCCGGTGCAGTTCCAGCAGGTACTGGCGGAAGTCGTCTTCCCATTTCATGCGGTACGGCAGGCGGGCCAGTTCGCTCTGGGAATTGGGTGTATAGCAGGTCACGAAGTAGTATTCCGGGAATTCCAGGGTGATCAGGCGCCCTTCGTGGTCGTGCTCGTCGATACCCATGCCGTAGCGGACGGACAGGGGAGACAGGCGGGTGAAGATGGCCGTGCCGCTGTAGCCTTTGCGGTCGGCATAGTTCCAGTATTGTTCATAGCCCGGCAGGTCCAGGTCGATCTGGCCGGCCTGGAGCTTCGTTTCCTGCAGGCAGAAGACGTCGGCGTCGAGGGCTTGGAACGTATCCATGAAGCCTTTCTTCATGGCAGCCCGCAGGCCGTTGACGTTCCAGGAAATAAATTTTGTCATGCAAATCACCTTTCTTCCTTATATATCTAGGATATTGATACATTTTTTGTTATAATGAATGTAAACTATAACAATGATGACGTACAGCCATGGGGAGTGGGGGATGGAACCCCGCATACTCGTCCTTATTGTATAAAATCGCTGTGCGATTGTCAAAATAATGAAGCAGGTGATAGTATGGCAGTACATGAATTGGCAGGTACCAAAGTAAGAAAAGAAGACTACATTGATTTGAAAGCCATCGCTGCGGCATATCATACGACGCATCCCGATGTGGCGGATCCTCATCAGCAGGTCCGTTTCGGCACATCAGGCCATCGCGGCCAGGCCGGCAACGGCAGCTTTACTCAGGACCACGTGGCGGCCATTACCCAGGCTGTCTGCAACTTCCGCAAGCAGTTCGGCGCCGAAGGGCCGCTGTTCGTCGGCGAAGATACCCATTATCTGTCGAAACTGGCTTATGAAACGGTCTTGTCCGTCCTGGCAGCCAACGGCGTCACGGCCTACGTCGACAGCGTTGGCGATTTCGTGCCGACACCGTCTGTCTCGCGGGCCATCCTGCGCTATAACAGCCATCGTGAAGACCGCCTGGCTGACGGCCTGATCATCACGCCGTCCCACAATCCTCCGGAACACGGCGGCATCAAGTATAATCCCATCACCGGCGGCCCGGCTGGCTCGGATATCACCAAGGCCATCGAAACGGAAGCCAACCGTCTCCTGGCCGGCCACAACGAAGGCGTCCAGATGATGGCCTATGACCAGGCCAAGGACAGCCGCTTCGTCGTCCCTTACGATTACAAAGGCCTCTACGTGGCCGAACTGGACTCCATCATCGACATGGATGCCATCCGCGACGCTAAATTGCGCATCCTGGTCAACGCCCTGGGCGGGTCGGGCATGAACTACTGGCACCAGATTTCCGACACGTACCACCTGGACCTGGATTTCGTCAACGATACGTATGACCCGCAGTTCACCTTCATGAATTACGACCACGACGGCAAGGTCCGCATGGACTGCTCGTCGGCCTATGTCATGTCGGCCGTCACCGGCCAGGCCGCAGACTATAACCTCATCCTGGCCAATGACCCGGACTACGACCGCTTCGGCATCGTCTCCGGCGCGGAAGGCATGATTTCGGCCAACGCCTTTTTGACCGTCGCTGCCCATTACCTCATGACGCACCGCAATTTCGAAGGCCTGGGCATCGCCAAGACCGTCGTCACGACGGATATGCTCGCCCGGGCAGCCAAGCTCCTGGACATCCCGCTCTATGAAGTCCCGGTCGGCTTCAAATATTTCGGCCCCCTCTATACAGATGGCAAGATCGCCTTTTCCGGCGAAGAAAGTGCCGGCGGCTCGTTCATCGCCAAAGACCGCAGCGTCTGGACGACTGACAAGGACGGCATGATCATGTGCCTCCTGGCCGCTGAAATCCGCGCCGTCACGGGCAAATCGCCCATCGAATATTACAACGACCTCTGCGAAAAACTGGGCCGGCCGTACACCGTGCGCAGCGATGCGCCGGCGACGCTGGAAGAAAAAGACAAGATCAGCGCCCTCACCGAAGCCGACGTCACGGAAAAGACCTTGTGCGGCAGCCCCATTACGGCCGTCCTCTCCAAGTCCCCGTACGGTGATTTCGCCATCGGCGGCGTCAAGATCACGACCGACGACGGCTGGGTCGCCGCCCGCCCGTCCGGCACCGAAGACCTGTACAAATTATACGCTGAAAGCTTCGTTTCGCCCGACCAGGCCGGCAAGCTCCTGGAAGAAGGCAAGGCCCTCATCAGCAAGGCATTGAATAAATAGGCCCCATATAGGGCAGTTTGTCGTCAATTCTATCATTTCGTATGCAGACAGTGGAATTCAGTACGCTACCTGTGCTATAATAGGGAAGCATGGAATTTAATAACGAAAAGGAGTGGACAGCTGTGAAAGTTGTAATCACCGTAGTTGGCGTGGACCGCACTGGTATCATCGCCGCCGTCAGCCAGATCATGGCAGAAAATAAAGTCAATATCTTGACGATCAACCAGGTCATCTTGGATGGTATTTTCAACATGGCCATGATCGTGGACATGGATAATTCCGACATTACCTTAGATACCTTACAGGATTTGCTCAAACAGAAGGGCGATGCCCTCGGCGTTGAAATCCGGGCGCAGAACCAGGCTATTTTTGACGCAATGCATCGTGTAGGCTAAGGAGAAATGATATGCTGACAATCCAAGACGTACTTGAAACGAATCAGATGATTCAAAAGAACAACCTTGACGTCCGCACCATTACCATGGGCATCAGCCTCCTCGACTGCTGCGCCAGTGACGGCAAGACCTTGTGCAATAATATTTACGATAAAATCACGAAATACGGTGAACACTTAGTCGAAACGGGGGAAGCCATCTCCCGTGAATACGGCGTGCCCATCATCAATAAGCGCGTCTCCGTGACGCCCATCAGCCTCGTCGCCGGGGCCAGCGACCTGACGAGTTACGTCGACATCGCCCGGACCCTCGACAAGGCAGCCAAAGAAATCGGCATCAACTTCATCGGCGGCTTCTCGGCCCTGGTCGAACGGGGCATGAGCAAAGGCGACCGCATCCTCATCGACTCCATCGCCGAAAGCCTGGCTGTGACCGACCTCGTATGCAGTTCCGTCGCCGTCGGCTCGACGAAGGCCGGCATCAACATGGATGCCGTCGCCGAAATGGGCCGCGTCTTCAAGGACCTGGCCGAACGGACGAAGGACCAGGATGCTTTAGGCTGCGCCAAACTCGTCGTCTTCTCCAATGCCGTCGAAGATAACCCCTTCATGGCCGGCGCCTTCCACGGCGTCACCAATGGGGATTCGTGCATCAGCGTCGGTGTCAGCGGCCCGGGCGTCGTCAAAGTCGCCCTGGAACAGGTCAAAGGCCAGCCCTTTGACGTCGTCGCCGAAACCATCAAGAAGACGGCCTTCAAGATCACCCGCGTCGGCCAGCTCGTCGCCATGGAAGCGTCGAAGCGCCTCAACATGCCCTTTGGCATCATCGACCTGTCCCTGGCTCCGACACCGGCAGTCGGCGACAGCGTCGCATCGATTTTGGAAGAAATGGGCCTGGAAAGCTGCGGTGCCTGCGGCACGACGGCAGCCCTGGCGCTCCTCAACGACGCCGTCAAGAAGGGCGGCCTCATGGCTTCGTCCCGCGTCGGCGGCCTGTCTGGCGCCTTTATCCCTGTCAGTGAAGACAAGGGCATGCTCGAAGCTGTCGGCCGCGGCAGCCTGAGCCTGGAAAAACTGGAAGCCATGACCTGTGTCTGCTCGGTCGGCCTCGACATGATCGCCATCCCCGGCAATACGCCGGCCTCGACCATTTCGGCCATCATCGCCGACGAAGCGGCTATCGGCATGATCAACAACAAGACGACGGCCGTCCGCGTCATCCCCGTACCGGGCAAGGACGTCGGCGACAATGTTGAATTCGGCGGCCTCCTCGGCCATTGCCCGATCATCAATGTCAATAAATACAAGTCAGATGAATTCATTGCCCGCGGCGGCCGCATCCCGGCGCCCATGCGCAGTCTGACGAACTGATAGATTAATGGAAAGTAGGCGTGTGTTGTGCTCCAATATGTTGTACCCTTTGTAATTGCATTAGTCATTTCTTATCTCCTGACGCCGAGCGTCAAGAAACTCGCTATCAAGATCGGCGCCGTGGACCGGCCCAATGCAAGAAAGGTACATACTCATGTCATCCCGCGGCTCGGCGGGCTGGCAATCTATATCGGCTTCATGGCAGCCGTCTTGTTCTGCGTGCCTTTGCAGCATGAACTGGTCGGGATGCTCCTGGGCTGCACGGCTATCGTCGCCGTCGGCATCTGGGACGACATCTGCAATATCCCGGCCAAGGTCAAGCTCGTCGGCCAGATCCTGGCCGCCTGCATCCCCATCGCCTTTGGCATCCAGATCGAATGGCTGACCAATCCTTTTGGTGATATCATCGTCCTGCCGGAAATCATTGCCATTCCCGTGACGATTTTCTGGATCATCGGCTTTACCAATACGGTGAACCTCATCGATGGTCTCGACGGCCTGGCAGCCGGCGTCGCCTTCATCGCATCGATTTCGATGTTCCTCCTGGCTTATAACCTGAACCAGTTCCTGCCGGCTCTGGTCATCGTGTCCATGGCCGGGGCGGCTCTGGGCTTCTTGCAGTACAATTTCAACCCGGCCAAGATCTTCATGGGTGATACGGGCAGTATGCTCCTGGGCTATACCCTGTCCGTCGCCGCCGTCTTAGGCCTGGTCAAGACGGCAGCCACCGTGGCTCTCGTCGTACCCATCATCGCCCTGGGGCTGCCGATCCTCGATACGACGTTTGCTATCATCCGCCGCAAGATGAGCGGCGTTCCGATTTTCCAGCCTGATAAGGGCCACCTGCACCATCGCCTGCTGGCTCTGGGCATGACACAGAAGCAAGCCGTATTAATAATGTATTTTGTCAGCATGATTCTCGGCATCGTAGCCCTCTTTGTAGCCAACGTGAGCTATAAGACGGGTATCGTGACTGTCCTGGTCGTTCTTGCCGTCATCATTTATTCGGCAAAACGCATTGGCATATTGCGCAAATCAACGACCGATTCTACCCACAAACAGTAGTGGGTGGAATCGGTTGTCTTATAAGGAGGTTTTTTTATTATGATCAAGGTAATGACTGTATTCGGTACGCGGCCGGAAGCCATCAAGATGGCCCCTGTCGTACTGGAATTGCAGAAACATGCCGACCGGATCCAGACCATCGTCGCCGTTACGGCCCAGCACCGTCAGATGCTCGACCAGGTACTGGATCTCTTCCAGATTACACCGGACTATGACCTGGATATCATGTCCCAGGGGCAGACGCTGTACGACATTACGACCAAGTCCCTCATGGGCCTGAAAGACGTCCTGGCCAAGGAAAAGCCCGACCTGGTCCTGGTCCATGGCGACACGACGACGACCTTTGCCGGCGCCCTGGCCTCGTACTACCAGCAGGTCCCGGTAGGCCACGTCGAAGCCGGTCTGCGGACAGGGGACATCTATTCGCCCTTCCCGGAAGAAATGAACCGCAAGCTGACCGGTGCCATCGCAGCCATCCACTTCGCACCGACAGCGACGGCCAAGGCCAATCTGCTCAAGGAAAATGTAAACCCTTCTCATATTTATGTGACGGGGAATACCGTCATCGACGCCTTGATGACGACCGTTGCCGGCGACTATGACTTCGGCGACGACCTGAAGGACGTCGATTTCCATAACCACCGGGTCATCCTCCTGACGACGCACCGCCGGGAAAACCTGGGTGAACCGATGCGCCATATCTATAAGGCCCTGCGCCGCATCATCGAAGAGATTCCCGATACGGAAATCGTCTTTCCCGTCCATCGCAATCCGCTCGTGCGCAAAGTCGTCGAAGAGGAACTGGCCGGTGTCGACCGCATCCACCTCATCGACCCCATGGAATATGAACCCTTTGCCAATCTCATGAGCCTGAGCAGCCTGGTCCTGACCGATTCCGGCGGCATCCAGGAAGAAGCGCCGTCTCTCGGCAAGCCCGTCCTGGTCCTGCGCAATACGACCGAACGGCCTGAAGCCGTCGAAGCCGGCACAGTACGCCTCATCGGTACGGACAAGGACGTCGTCTACGCTGAAACGAAGCGCCTCCTGACCGACCAGGCCGCTTACGATGCCATGAGCAACGCCGTCAATCCCTATGGCGACGGCAAAGCGTCGCAGCGCATCGTCCAGGCCATCCTCCACGCCTTTGCCGGGGAAGAGGCCGTTCCGGATGATTTTAGCCGCTAAGTATTGTCTGTGGCTATACTGAGAATTATTTTTAGCTATAACGTTTAATTTTCTTAAAAATGATATTGCTTTTCCAGATTTTCCGTGCTAAAATAAGCGAATAATCGTTGCTGGCAGTATATAGATACTATGCCCGACGGTTATGGAAAACTGCCATCGCCCGAGCAGGAGTGTATGTAGTATGAGACATCATGATGATTCTCACGATGACAAATTAAATCACATGAGGCTTTGGGATATTGTCGTCATAGCCGGTTCCTTAGGCCTGTCTCTCTTCGTCTGCATCTGTGTCGGCGTCGCCATAGGGCGCTTCATCGACGTCCATGCCGGGACGTCGCCGTGGGGATTGATCCTCTTTTCCCTCATCGGTGCCATCTCCGGTTTCTGGACCTTATATAAGAAGGCCTTGTCCTATCAGCAGGACGAGGCGCGCCATGGCCGGCATCTGCGCAAGTGAAAGTCACGGAGGATAGCCTATGGAAGCGTTTTATGCCTATGTAAAGGCAACAATATACAAGCTCATTGGTTTTACGTGTATCGTCACGGCCGTCCTTTTTCTAGGAGGCTGGTGGCAGTACATAAGTGGCTGGTGTATCGGCAGCGGCTTGAACATCGTTTATTTCTTCATGCTCAGCAGCCGTTCGGTACGGGCCTTAAAATTGCCGCCTGGGCAGGCGGCGTCATTCATCCGCGGCGGTGCCGTGTTCCGGCTGGTTTTCATCTGCCTGGCCGTCATCGTCATCCTGCAGTTCCCGTCCATTTCCCTGGGGGCTGCCGTGGCCGGTATCTTTTCGTACCGCGTCCTCGTCTTCGCAGATGTACTGACTGCGCGTCTCAGACGGTAAAGGAAAGGAGGTATTGCGTATGGAATTACATGCAGGGCATCATATGGTCGTCCAGCTCCTGGGTCTGAATGTCAACCTGGATACGCTCATGATGACCTGGCTGGTCGCAGCCTTAGTCATCATCGTCACTGTCGCTGCGACAAGGGGCCGGTCCCTCGTCCCGTCAGGACTTCAGAACGCCATGGAAATCGTCATCGAAGCATTGCTCGATCAGTTCCGGGAAACCTTGGGGCCGAAATACGGCCAGGTCGTCTCGGTCCTGCTGACGATGTTCCTGTTCATCCTCTTCGCCAACGAATTGGGCATGCTGCCGAATCCGCATGTCCTGGCTTCGCCGACGAATGACTTGAATACGACTGTCGCCCTGGCACTGGTTTCTTCCTTTATGGTCCACTTCATGGCCTTGAAGAACCAGGGGTTCAAAAAGCATTTCAAGCACTTCTTCAAGCCCTTCGCGCCGTTTGTCATCATCAATCTGATGGAAGAAATCACCAAGCCTTTGACCTTGGCCTTCCGTCTCTTTGGTAACATCCTGGCAGGGGAAATCCTGTTGGAAGTCCTGTACTTCCTCGTGCCTGTCGCCGTCCCGATGATCTGGCTGCTCTTTAGCTTCGTCATCGGCCTCATCCAGGCATTCATCTTCACCATTCTGACTACATCGTATCTGGCACCGTCCTTTACGGAAGACTAAGAAAGCTCAGATACCGTTACAACTTAGGAGGTTATTTACTATGGAAAAAGCTCTCGTATTGGCATTATCTGCATTTGGTGCATGCTTAGGTATTGGGTTGGCAGCTCTCGGCGCTGCTATCGGTGACGGCCATGCCGCATCGAAGATGCTCGAAGGTACGGCCCGTCAGCCGGAAATGGGCGGCAAACTCCTGGTCAACATGCTTATCTCCATCGGCTTGATCGAATCCATGCCGATTATCGCAGCTGTCATCGCTATCGTATTGGTCTTCGCCAATCCGTTCGTCAGCCTGCTCTAATCCGAAGATTCTAATATACAGCCGGGGAGGGAAGTACATTGGTTAGTATTAATGGTACCTTGCTGTTCCAGTTCATCAACTTCTTCGTGTTAGTTGCCATTCTGGCAAAGTTCGCTTATAAACCGCTGCTCAAAGTCCTGGAAGACCGCCGCAACAAGATTGCGTCGGACCTCGACAACGCAGCCAAAGCCCGGGAAACGGCTGAAAAGATGAAAGCCGACTATGAAGCCCAGATCCGCGATGCCCGTGCTGAAGCCCAGGCTATTGTCGACAAAGCTGTCAAGCAAGCCGACAAAGAAGCCCAGGCTCAGCTGGAAGCCATCCGCGCTCAGATCGCCCGGGAAAAACAGATCGCTCAGACGGAAATCGCCAACGAACGGGAAGCGGCTATCCGGGAAATGCGTAATGAAGTAGTCACACTGTCCATGGCTGTGGCAGAAAAACTGCTCCAGAAAAACATGGATCCTGACATGAACGCCAAACTGGTAGCCGATTGCATCGACCAGCTCCAGACGCACCGCGTAAAGGGGAACTGATCTTATGATACCCGAAACGATCTATAGCAAATACAGCCAGGCGATGTTCGACATCGCCAGCGAACAGAAGAAGCTTACCGAGTTCGGAACAGAACTGAAAGGCGTACGGGACACGTTCCAGGAAAATCCCGATTTGTGGAAATTCCTGAATCATCCCCTCGTACCGCCGCAGTCTAAAAAAGACACACTTGCAAAGATTTTCAAGGACAGCCTATCGCCGATCGTCCTGCAGTTCATGTACGTCATGATCGACCGGCGCCGGGAAGCGGCCCTCTTGCTTGCCATTGACGGGTTCATCGATTTGGCCCGCAAGGCCCAGCACATCGAAGTGGCCAAGATCCGCGTCGTCAAACCGCTGTCTAAGAAAGAAGAAACGAAACTGGTTGCCAGCCTGGAAGCCATGACGGGGCAGCACATCGAACCGCTGTACTACGTCGACCCGTCGCTCATCGGCGGCATGGTCATCCAGATCGGCGACAAACTAATAGACGGCAGCCTCCGGCGGCAGCTGCGCGATATGCAGCATAAACTGCTCCAGGCTGACGTGACGAATGGGGTGACGGACGAATAATGAAAATGAAGCCAGAAGAAATAACGGCTATAATCAAGAAACAAATCGAAGATTATAATGTGGAAATGAATGTCGACGACGTCGGCACCGTTCTGGAAGTCGGGGACGGCATTGCCCACATTTACGGTTTGGACAAAGCCATGTCCGGGGAATTGCTGGAACTGCCTCACGGCGTTTACGGCATGGCCCTGAACCTGGAAGAAGACAACGTCGGTGCCGTACTGCTCGGCGATGACGCCCTCATCAAGGAAGGCGACACCGTCCGCCGTACAGGCCGCGTCATGCGTGTCCCTGTAGGCGAAGCCATGGTCGGCCGCGTTGTCAACCCCTTGGGGATGCCTATTGATGGCAAAGGGGAAATCAAGACCAAAGATTCACGCCTCATCGAAGTCAAGGCTTTCGGCATCGCCGACCGCCAGCCGGTCAAGGTACCGCTCCAGACAGGCCTCAAGGCTATCGACTCCATGGTTCCTATCGGCCGTGGCCAGCGTGAACTCATCATCGGTGACCGTGGCACCGGCAAGACGGCCATCGCCATCGATACCATCCTGAATCAGAAGGACACAGGCGTCATCTGCGTCTACGTCGCTATTGGCCAGAAGGCATCGACCGTTGCCCGCGTTGTCCGGACCCTGGAAGAACACGGCGCTATGGCCTATACCATCGTCGTCGCCGCTACGGCTTCCGACGGCGCACCGCTCCAGTACCTGGCCCCGTATTCCGGCGTTTCCATGGCCGAATACTTCATGCTCCAGGGCAAGGACTGCCTCTGCGTCTACGATGACTTGTCCAAACATGCTCAGGCTTACCGCGCCATGAGTCTGCTCCTCCGTCGTCCGCCAGGACGTGAAGCTTATCCGGGCGACGTATTCTACTTACATTCCCGTCTCCTCGAACGCGCTGCCAAGCTGTCCGATGAACTCGGCGGCGGCTCGATTACGGCCCTGCCGATCATTGAAACCCTGGCCGGTGACTTGTCGGCCTATATCCCGACTAACGTCATTTCCATCACAGACGGCCAGATCTTCCTGGAAACAGAAGCCTTCAACTCCGGGATCCGCCCGGCTATCAACGTCGGCCTGTCCGTTTCCCGTGTCGGCGGCTCCGCCCAGATCAAGGCCATGAAGAAAATCGCCGGTACCCTCCGCCTGAGCCTGGCCCAGTACCGCGAACTGGCCGCTTTCGCCCAGTTCGGTTCCGATCTCGATAAGAGCACGAAAGCCCAGATCGATGCCGGCGAACGGACGATGCAGCTCCTCATCCAGCCGCAGTATCAGCCGATGCCCGTCGAAGACCAGGTCATGCAGATTTACCTGGCCGTCAAGAACTACCTCATGCCTGTACAGGTTGAAGAAGTTTCTCAGTTTGCTGATGGCTTCATCAAGTTCATGCACAGCAACTATCCGGAAGTCGGCGAAAGCATCAAATCGACGAAGGAACTCGGCAAAGACGCAGAAGCTACGCTGCAGAAGGCTATCGCTGAATACACCAAGCAGTACGGCGCTTCTCACGAACTGATCAAAGAGGAGGAATAAGCTATGCCGAGTGCACGCGAAATAAACAGACGTATTAAATCCGTCACCAATACCCAGCAGATCACTAAGGCCATGAAGATGGTTTCCTCCGTACGACTGCGCCGTGCACAGGATCGGGCCGTGGCTACCGCCCCGTATACCGAAAAGATGGAAGGCATGCTGCAGCGTCTGTCTGCGGCTTCGCCCGATGCGGGCAACGCCTTGTTCACGCCTCATGATGCGGTCAAGAAGACGTGCTACATCATCATCGGTTCGGACAAAGGGCTGGCCGGTGCTTTCAATTCCAATGTCAACAAGGCCATGGTGTCGGTCCTCAAGGACAAGCCCCGCGATGCATCGATGCTCCTGGTCGCAGGCCGCAAGCCCATTGAGTACCTCAAGCACCTCCACCTGGTACCGGAAAAGAAGTGGTCCGGTTTTTCCGACAAGCCCCAGTTCAGCCACGCCCAGCAGATAGCCCACTTGGCGACGCAGAAGTTCCTCGATGGCGAAGTCGACGAAGTCTATGTCATTTACACACACTTCAAGTCGGCCCTGTCCCAGGACACGCGCATCGTCAAGATGCTGCCCATTACCCAGAAGGAAGGCCAGCAGGAAGGGGGCCCGCGGGAAGAATACCTCTTCGCGCCGGATCCGAAGCTCGTCCTCGACGCCTTGCTGCCGCAGTATCTGGATCTGTTCATTTATAACAGCCTCCTTCAGTCCGCTGCCAGCGAACTCGGTGCCCGTATGACGGCCATGACGTCGGCTACGGACAACGCAGGCGAACTGATCGACAAATTGACTGTTACCTACAATAAAGTCCGTCAGGCTGGTATCACCAACGAATTGACGGAAATTGTCAGCGGCGCCAACGCTTTGCAGTAAGCCGCCTGGCAATCATTCTGAAAGAGAGGAGTACCTCTTCATGAGTAATAATATTGGGAAAGTAGTCCAGGTCATCGGCCCGGTCGTCGACGTGCGGTTTGCCTCGGAAGCAGACTTGCCCGCCATTTACAACGCTATCCATATCACTGGTGGCGAAGGCGACCAGAAGATCGACCTGGTTGTAGAAGTCATGCAGCACTTGGGCGACGACGTCGTCCGCTGCGTTGCCATGGACTCGACGGACGGCCTCGTCCGCGGCATGGCAGCTGAAAATACGGGCGGCCCCATCAAGGTCCCCGTCGGCAAAGGTGTCCTGGGCCGTATCTTCAACGTCCTCGGCCAGACTGTCGATAAAGTCGACGCTAAAGTCGAAGCCGATGATTACTGGCCTATCCATCGTCCGGTCCCGAAATTCCAGGACCAGGCGACGGAAACGGAAATCTTTGAAACGGGGATCAAAGTCGTCGACCTCATCTGCCCTTATGCCAAAGGCGGCAAGATCGGCCTCTTCGGCGGCGCTGGTGTCGGCAAGACCGTCCTCATCATGGAACTCATCCACAACGTCGCTACCGGCCACGGCGGCTATTCCGTCTTCACCGGCGTCGGCGAACGTACGCGTGAAGGCAATGACCTTTGGAACGAAATGAAGGAATCTGGCGTCATCGACAAGACGGCCCTCGTCTACGGCCAGATGAACGAACCGCCTGGAGCCCGTATGCGCGTCGGCCTGACCGGTCTGACCATGGCAGAATACTTCCGTGATAAAGAACACAAAGACGTATTGCTGTTCATCGACAACATCTTCCGTTTCATCCAGGCCGGCTCCGAAGTTTCGGCTCTGCTCGGCCGTATCCCGTCGGCCGTTGGCTACCAGCCGACCCTGGGCACCGACGTCGGCGCCCTGCAGGAACGCATTACGTCGACTAAAGACGGGTCCATCACGTCGGTCCAGGCTGTCTATGTCCCGGCCGATGACTTGACTGACCCGGCTCCGGCAGCTACTTTCGCCCACTTGGATGCGACGACCGTCCTGGCCCGTGAAATCGCCGAACTGGGCATTTACCCGGCCGTCGATCCCCTCGATTCGACGTCGCGTATCCTCGACCCCCACGTCATCGGCGATGACCATTACAACACGGCCCGTGCCGTCCAGGAAATCCTCCAGAAGTACAAAGACCTGCAGGATATCATCGCCATCCTGGGTATCGACGAACTGTCCGAAGAAGATAAGCTGACCGTTGCCCGTGCCCGTAAGGTACAGCGTTTCCTCAGCCAGCCTTTCGCCGTCGCCGAACAGTTCACCGGTCAGAAGGGCCGCTATGTGCCGTTGAAAGAAACCATCGAAGGCTTCAAGGAAATCTTGTCCGGTAAATGCGACGACATGCCGGAACAGGCTTTCTACATGGTAGGCAATATCGAAGAAGCATACGAAAAGGCTAAGACACTGAAAGGGGAATAGTCTATGGCAGAAGCAGGAAAGACACTCCATCTGGAAGTCATTACACCCGATGCTGCCGTACTCCATGAAGATGTGGATTTCGTCCTCGTCCGCGCCCTGGACGGCGACTTGGGCATCATGCCCAATCATGCGCCGCTCATCGCGTCCCTGTCGATTTGGCCATTGTGCTATGATAAAGGCGGAAAGCGCCAGTACGTCACCGTAGCGTCGGGCTTCCTGGAAGTCCATGACAATACGGTCACAGTCATTACGCCAGCTTCAGAAAAACCGGAAGACATCGACGTAGCCCGCGCCCAATCGGCGGAAAAACGTGCCGAAGACCGCTTGGCTGCACACGCTGCCAACCTCGACGTGACCCGCGCCGAAGCGGCCCTGCAACGAGCCCTGCGCCGCCTGGACGTCGCCGAAAAATACGGCAAGCAATGATAGTGAGTTTAAAGTTTTTAGTATAGAGTTTGTAGTGAATCCATTCAAAGTATTGATTACTGCAAACTACAAACTGCAAACTCAAAAGGAGCTGTCTCTACGAGACGGCTCCTTTTTATTGACTTTTCCCCTCATCTCTGCTATGATAAGGTTCGTACAAATCAATAGGCGATGCAGGAGAGTAAGTACGTATCATCCTCAGCGAAGCAGGGACAGTGTGAGCCTGCTGCCGATGCGGAAGGCGCTCTGAAGGCCGCGGCCGGAAGTCTTTTCGATGTGTATGGCCGATGAATCAAGCGGGTCTTTGGACCAATCAGGGTGGAACCGCGGGTACGTATACTCGTCCCTGTAACATGTCATGTGTTACAGGGACTTTTTTGTATTTAGGAGGGAATACGATGAATTTTCAAGACATGATATTTGCATTGAAGAGCTTTTGGTCTTCTCAGGGCTGTATCATCTACGAACCGTATGATGTAGAAAAAGGGGCAGGGACCATGAACCCGGCTACCTTCCTGCGCACGCTCGGGCCGGAACCGTGGCATGTTGCCTATGTCGAACCGTCTCGCCGCCCGGCTGACGGCCGCTATGGCGACAACCCGAACCGCCTGTACCAGCATCATCAGTTCCAGGTCATTTGCAAACCGTCGCCGGACAACATCCAGGAACTCTATCTGAAGAGTCTAGAAACGTTGGGCATCAACCCGGCAGAACACGATATCCGTTTCGTCGAAGATAACTGGGAATCGCCGACCCTCGGCGCCTGGGGCCTGGGCTGGGAAGTCTGGCTCGACGGCATGGAAGTCACGCAGTTCACCTACTTCCAGCAGGTCGGCGGCATCGACGTCGCCCCGGTTTCGTCGGAAATCACATACGGCATGGAACGCCTGGCCATGTATATCCAGGGCGTCGAAAACGTCTATGACCTCAAATGGAATGAAGACGTCACTTATGGCGACATCTTCCATCAGAACGAAGTCGAACAGTCGACGTATGCCTTTGAATTGAGCAACGCCGACCTCTTGTTCCACCTCTTCGATGAATACGAAAAAGAAGCCATGCGGGTCATCAAAGCCGGCTTCGTCCTTCCGGCCTATGACTACGTATTGAAATGCTCGCACACGTTCAACCTCCTCGACGCCCGCGGCGCCATCAGCGTCAGCGAACGGGCTGCCTTCATCGGCCGCGTCCGCAACATGGCACGGGCCTGCGCCAAAGCGTACTTGGAACAGCGTGAAAAATTAGGTTTCCCGATGCTGAATAAGGAGGAAAAATAAGATGAGCAAAGATTTGTTACTTGAAATCGGTACTGAAGAAATCCCGGCTCATTATATGCCGAGTATCCTTTCCCAGGTCCGGGACCTGGCCGGGAAATCCTTTGGCGAATCCCATATCGCTTATGAATCGATCCGCACCCTCGGTACGCCGCGCCGTATCGCCCTCATCATGAAGGGCGTCGCTGAAAAACAGGCCGACGTATCGGCCAAACATAAAGGCCCGTCGGTCAAGATCGCCTACGATGCCGACGGCAACCCGACGAAAGCTGCCATGGGCTTTGCCCGGGGCCAGAAAATCGACGTCAAGGACCTCGTCGTCGAAGACGGCTACGTCTATGCCAACGTCACCAGCGTCGGTGCTGACACAGCCGGCCTCTTGCCGGACCTCATGAAAGGCATCGTCACGGGCCTCAATTTCCCCAAGAGCATGCACTGGGGCAGCCTGGACTTCCACTTCGTCCGTCCTATCCGCTGGTTCGTCGCCCTCTTCGATAAAGATGTTATCCCCTTTGAACTGGCCAACGTTAAATCGGGCAACGTCAGCCGCGGCCACCGCTTCCTGGGTACCGGCGATTTCACCATCGAAAGCCCGGCAGCCTATGAAGAAACGTGCAAGGAACATTTCCTCATCGTCGACCCGGAAGTCCGCAAGCAGATGATCCTCGAAGGCCTGCAGAAACTGGCTGACGAAAAGGGCGGCACCATCATCATGGACGACGACCTCCTGGAAGAAGTCGTCTACCTCGTCGAATACCCGACGGCCCTTTGCGGCGAATTCGATGAAGACTACCTGAAACTGCCGGAAGCGGCCATCATCACGCCGATGAAGGACCACCAGCGCTATTTCCCTATGCGCGATAAAGACGGCAAGCTCATGAACCTCTTCCTGACTGTCCGCAACGGCAACGACTACCATCTGGAAACGGTCCAGCACGGCAACGAACGCGTCCTCCGCGCCCGCCTGGACGATGCCAAGTTCTTCTTTGAAGAAGACAAGAAACATAAGCTCGCCGATTATACGGAAAAATTGAAGAAAATCGTCTTCCAGGACGGCTTGGGCACGCTCTATGACAAAGCTCAGCGCCTGGAAAAGATTACGGTCTTCCTCAATCATAAACTCGACCTCGGCCTGGATGACGCCAAGCTGCAGCGCGCATCGCTCCTGGCCAAAGCCGACCTGGCTACGCAGATGGTCATGGAATTCACGGAACTCCAGGGCGTCATGGGCAAGGAATATGCCCTCATCGACGGCGAAGATGCCGGCGTGGCCGAAGCCATCAACGAACAGTACCAGCCGCGCTTTGCCGGCGACGTCCTGCCGCAGACCGACATGGGCAAAGTCTTGGGCATTGCCGACAAGTTCGATACCATTACGGGCATGTTCAGCCGCGGCTTCATCCCGACGGGCTCGCAGGACCCCTTCGCCCTGCGCCGCCAGACCATCGGTACCCTCAACATCCTCATGGATGCCGGCTGGAATCTCAACTGCCATGAAGTCTTTGCTTTCGTCCTCAATCTCCTCGGCGTAGAAGGGGAAGACGCAGCCAAAGTCACGGGTCAGCTCGACGACTACTTCACGCTGCGCCTGAAGAACATCTTCCAGGATAAAGGCATGGATTACCACATCATCGACTGCGTCCTGGCTTCGGATACGCTCAACGCCTACGAAGAAGCCCGCCGTGCCCAGGCCCTCATCGATGCCGACATCATGGGCAAGACCGACCTCTTGCAGGCTTTCACCCGCGTCAGCAACATGATCAAAGGCGCCGACGATACCGACGTCAATCCGGACCTCTTTGAAACGGAAGAAGAAAAGGCCCTTTACAGCGCCTGCCAGGCCATGCAGGTCAACTTGCCGCAGAAATACGCCGTCTATGACTACGAAGGCGTAGCCGAAGCCCTCTCCGAAGGCATTGCCGCCATCAACGACTTCCTGGACAACGTCCTGGTCATGCACAAAGACGAAGCGGTCAAAGAAAACCGTCTCCATCTCCTGGCCCTGACCTACAGCCTCATCCAGCCCTTGGGCGACATCAAGAAATTGGCGTAGGGGCCGCCACGTGGCGACCCGCCGGCCGCAGGTCGCTTTGGAATCAGATGCCGCTGCGCGGCGACAGTCTCAGGTGGACAACGACGCTTCGGGACACCCTCGGCGCGTAAAAAGCCTCCCCTGAGAAGGGGAGGGGGACCGCTTGCGGTGGAGGGGTTCTTTACGACATACCCTTAGCGTATTGTAGAGAAAGAACCTCTCAGTCAGCAGAGCTGGCCCAACGGGCCGGAGAGGTTGATTTAAAGCGGAAATTCAATGGCCAAAAATGAAAAATATGATATAATAATAGGGAGTATCGCACAGGCTCTTCGCCTTCCTGCGAAAATCCTTGGAGTGTTTAGCTTGTAGTATAGAGTTTGTCGTTTGTAGCGAGGAAATAAAAACTTTTCTTACTGCTAACCACTAACCACTAGCAACTCAAAAGGAGCTGTCTTCACTCGACAGCTCCTTTTCCGCATCTACCATAAAGGAGTGATCATTTATGAAATTGAAGAATCTCGTCATGTTGGCAGCAGCCCTTACCTGTATTGCCGGTTCGACCGTCATGGCTGAAGAAAAGGTGGGCCTCAAGAGCGCCAGTGCTGACAGCTATGAAGTCGTCCAGGTCATGACGACTAAAGACAAGAATTACTATCAGTACTATAACAGCGCCTATCAGTATGCCGTCGATATCCCACGGGTTGCGACGACAGCCGACATGAATGCCGACGGCGATGGCTGCTATTTCCAGGATCCCAAAGACGATGCCGTCTACATGACCTATGCCGCCAAGAACACCATGGGCTTCACTATCGACGAACTCTACAACATGGCTTTGGGCATGAACGGATCGCCGACACTGACGACCAACATCAAGACCAAGAACAGCTATGCCATCGGCTGGACGGACGGCAAGAAGTCCTACTACCACGAACTCTACATCAACGACAAGAACAAGACCTACACGGCCTTCACCGTCACCTATCCGACCAGCAAAAAAGATAAGTACCAGGCCATCATCGCCCACATGTCCCGCAGCTTCATGCCCAACGTACAAATGTAATGACAGGGGATGCCCAATGGGCATCCCGCCGGTCGCAGTTCGCAGGCCGCAGGCCGCCTCGGAATCGGATGCGGCGTCCCGCCGCGACAGACTCAGGTGGACAACATCGCCTCGAGTAACCCTCGGCGCGTAAAAAAAATGCCCCGGCTGGGGCCTTCGTAGGGGCCGTCCTAAGCCTTTTTGGCCCGTCAGGTGCCGACCAACGAGAGGCGCAAGACGGTTGCCAAAACGGACAGCTGTGGCTAGGCGGCCCGCCGTGAATCCTGTGAATCCAGGGGAGGTGGCCCAAAGGGCCGGAGAGGTTGCTGTGCTTTCGAGCAGCCCTTTACGGAAGATGCCTATAAAATGGAAAAATCCCCCTTTACAGGACCGCGGCTTTATGGTATAATTCCCTTGTTAATTTAGGCAGTCCTCTGCTCGATAACACGATTGTCGTGAAAGGTGGCGGCAACGGGGGCACGAATGTCTTATAGGAGGAAAAAAGAAATGAACATTATCAGCGTACTTGAACAGGAACAGCTTCGTGACGATATCCCGGCATTCCGCCCTGGTGATACAGTCAAAGTTCACGTAAAGGTTGTCGAAGGCAATCGCGAACGTGTACAGATTTTTGAAGGTGTCGTTATTGGCCGTCAGAACGGCGGTGTCCGCGAAACTTTCACTGTCCGCCGCGTTTCCTACGGTATTGGTGTTGAACGTACTTTCTTGGTACATTCCCCGCGCCTCGCTAAAATCGAAGTCGTTCGCCACGGTGTCGTCCGTCGTGCAAAACTGCACTACCTCCGTGGTCTTACAGGCAAAGCTGCCCGTATCCGCGAACGTCGGTAATTCATTGGCAAGAACACTTGAAAAAGAGGTTGTCTCACGAAGCATGGCTTCGCGGGTCAGCCTCTTTTTTCATGGCTACCCTGAGAAGGGGAGCTGTCAGCGCAGCTGACTGAGGGGTTCTTAGCCTCATAAACATTCCACCTGTAGGGGCTCGCACGTGGCGAGCCCGCCTCTGAATGATTGTGTATACCTATATTTTCCCTTTGTGGGATTCCCCGAAATGAATCGTCCTGCGATTCAGGATATCGTGCACTCATATTGTTAACCTTGATACAAACGAAATAAAGTTGACTGCAATCGCCGCAGCGAGTATAATAATCCCATAGTTCACAATAAAAATAGGGAGTGGGTTGACAATGAATACGATAGCAGCACTGACAGATAAAATTATACAAGGATACCGCATCCGCCGCGGTGATGATTTGTCGATTTTCCTGGAAGCACCTTTGGAAGAATTACAGCAGGGAGCCGGCGCCTTACAGCGCCATTTTTGTGGCAATCATATTGATTTCTGCACCATCATCAACGGCCGCAGCGGCCGCTGTGGGGAAGACTGCAAATACTGTGCCCAGTCGGCCTGCCACCATACGGGCTGCGAAGAATACGGCTTCCTGGCGAAAGAAGAAATCCTGGCCAACGCCAAGGCCAACCAGGATGCCGGCGCCAACCGCTTTGCCATCGTCACGTCGGGCCGGGCTCTGACAGGGGCGGATTTTGAAAAAGCCCTGGATACGTACCGCACGATGAAGCAGACGCTGCACATCGACCTCTGTGCGTCTCACGGCCTTCTGACGCCGGAACAGCTGCACCGCCTCCACGAAACGGGCGTTACCAGTTATCACCATAATATCGAAACGTCGCGGCGTTTCTTCCCATACATCTGCACGACCCACACTTATGACGACCGCATCCACACCATCAAGGCCGCTCAGAAAGAAGGGCTCTGCGTCTGTTCCGGCGGCATCATCGGCATGGGGGAAACCTGGGAAGACCGTCTGGACATGGCCATCAGCCTGGCCGAACTGGGCATCCAGTCCATTCCCGTCAACGCCCTCATGCCCATTCCCGGCACGCCCCTGGAACATCGGCCCCAACTCGACGGCCGCGATGTCCTGCGGACCATCGCCTTCTTCCGCTTCATCAATCCTGAAGCCAACATCCGCCTGGCTGCCGGCCGCAAACTCCTGCCGGAAAACGGGGCCACAGCCCTGCTCCACGGCGCGTCGGCCTCGATTACGGGCAACATGCTGACCACGTCGGGCTCGACCATCGCCGAAGACATGGCCATGCTCCAGCGCCTGGGCTTGACGAATAGGGATTAGCCATCAGCCGTCAGCCATTAGGGGGACACTTATGAACTTGTGAAGAACCCCTCAGGCCTGTGGCCAGCTCCCCTTCTCAAGGGAGCCGACGCCCTGCACTAGCCTTCATCCTTTGTCTATGATATAATGTTAGGGATATAGAAACATACATATACTTTTCAATGAGGTGATTATCGTGGCAAAACAGATTTTTGTTACCGGTCATAAGAGCCCGGACACGGACTCCATTTGTTCTTCCATTGCCTATGCAAAATTAAAACAGTTACAGGGTATCGACGCTACGCCGATCCGCGCTGGCGAACCGAATAAGGAAACGGCTTTTGCCCTGAATTATTTCCACGTTGCTCCGCAACCGCTGGTCAAGGACTTCTACGTCAAAGTCAGCGAAGCTGTCCACACGGAAGTCGAAGCCCTTCCGGTCAGTGCCAGCCTGAAAGATGCTGCCAAATGGTTCGCATCCCACGAAAGCGATGTCGCTCCCGTTGCCGATAACGGCCAGTTCGTCGGCGTCATCGAAAAAGGCCAGCTCGCCGATGAATTCGTCAAGACCGTCATGGGTGAAGAATTGAGCACGGTCAAAGCCTTGGCTCACGATCCGGAACTGTTCTTCAAACCGACCGATAACGGTCACGACATCCCGGCTGATGGCAAATATGCTGTCGTCGAAAACGGCAAATACGTCGGCATGATCTGTGCAGACTGTGTCGCTGCTGTCGAAAAACAGCAGGTCATCCTCGTCGACCACAACGAAAAGAAACAGATCATCGACGGCATCGACGAAGCATCTATCGTCGGCGTCATCGACCATCACCGCATCGGCGGTACCTTGGAAACGGCCGGTCCTATCTCCATCCTCTTCAAACCCGTCGGCTGCACGGCAACCATCGTAACGGGCTTGTATGAACAGGCTAAGGTCGACATCCCCAAAGACATTGCCGGCCTGCTCTTGTCGGCCGTCATTTCCGATACGGTCCTCTTCCGTTCGCCGACCTGCACGCCGGCTGACCGCGAAGCTGCCGAAAAATTGGCCAACATCGCCGGTGTAGACGTCGAAAAATACGGCATGGAAATGCTCAAAGCCGGTGCCAACGTCTCCGATTTGACGCCGGATCAGATCGTCCACAACGACATGAAAGAATTCTCCAGCGGCAATACGACCTTCACCGTTGCCCAGGTCCAGGTCATGGATACGACAGACCTCCTCGACCAGAAACAGGTCCTGCTCAACGCCTTGGAAAAATTGCGCGCTGAACACGATTACGCCGCTTCCTTCCTGATGATCACCAGCATCATCGACGAATCGACGAACCTCATCTTCGCCGGCAATATGGACGACGTCGTCAGCAGTGCCTTCGGCAAGGACGTCCTCGATAAGGAAGTCTACCTGCCCAAGGTCATGAGCCGTAAGAAACAGGTCATTCCGCCTATCCTTTCGGCAATGAAATAAGTGATGATTTTCAGAGGCCCCATCGACACGGTGTGGGCCTTTTTATCTATAAAGGGGAAGAATGCATGAATCCTATTTTTGATACCCTCAATGACCGCCAGTGCGAGGCCGTCAAGCGTACCGAAGGGCCGCTGCTGATCACGGCCGGTGCCGGATCGGGCAAGACCAAAGTCCTGACCTGCCGCATTGCCCATCTCCTGGAATTAGGCGTCGCGCCGTACCGCATCCTGGCCATTACCTTTACCAACAAGGCCGCCAAGGAAATGAAGGAACGCGTGACCAACCTCGTCGGTGCCCAGGCCGACAGCATCTGGCTGAGTACGTTCCACTCGTTCTGCGCCAAGCTGCTGCGCTTTGAAGTCGATGGCTTCCACGGTTATACGCGCAATTTCACCATCTACGATTCGTCGGACCAGTTGGTCCTGGTCAAGGACTGCCTGAAAAAACTCAACCTCGACGACAAGCAGTTCACGCCGCGCTCCGTGTTGGGGACCATTTCATCGGCTAAGAACGTCCTCATGGATGCCAAGGCCTTTGCGGCGAAAGCCTCCGATTTCTACGAACAGAAAGTCGCCGACGTCTACGCTCTGTATCAGGAAAAATTGCGGGAAAACAATGCCGTCGATTTCGACGACCTCCTGTTCCTGGCCGTGCGCCTCTTGCAGGAAAACGAGGAAGTCCGGGAAAAATACCAGTCCCGGTTCCAATATATCCTGGTCGACGAATATCAGGATACGAACCATGCCCAGTATGCCCTGACCAAGATACTGGCCGCCCGCTGGCGCAATATCTGCGTCGTCGGCGATGCCGACCAGAGTATTTACGCCTGGCGCGGTGCCGATATCCGCAACATCATCGACTTCACGCGGGACTATCCCGATGCGGCGTCAATCAAACTGGAACAGAACTACCGCTCGACGAAGACTATCCTCCATGCGGCCAATGCCGTCATCGACAATAACGAAAGCCGGCCCAAGAAGACCCTGTGGACAGAAAACCCGACGGGGAACAAGATCATCCATTACCAGGCCCAGACGGAACACGACGAAGCCGATTATATCGCCGGCGTCATCTACAACCGCCATGAAATCAGCCACGAACCGTATGGCGACATGGCCATCCTCTTCCGGACCAACGCCCAGTCCCGTGTCCTTGAAGAAAAGCTCATGCGCTATGCCATTCCCTATACCATGGTCGGCGGCACCAAGTTCTATGACCGCAAGGAAATCAAAGACGTCCTGGCCTACCTGCGCCTGCTCTATAACCCGGAAGACAGCCTGAGCCTGACGCGCATCATCAACGTGCCCAAGCGCAACATCGGGGCGACGACGATGGAACACGTCGCAGCCTATGCCGAAGCACAGGGGATTTCCTTGTTTGAAGCCCTGTCGTCGACCGATGAGATCCCCGTCACCAAACGGGCCAAGGCATCGCTGGAAAACTTCGCTGCCATGATTTTCGACCTCCTCAACGACATCGAAGGCAAAGACGTCCTGAGCCTCATTGAAACGGTCATCAAACAGACCGGTTACGGCGACATGCTCGATAAAGAAGCGGAACACGACCCGCAGGGCGAAAGCCGCAAGGAAAACGTCGGCGAATTCCTGTCCGTCGCCAAAGACTACATGGACAGCAATCCCGAAGGCAACCTCCAGGACTTCCTGGAAAACGTCGCCCTCGTCAGCGATGTCGATGATTTTGAAAGCAGTGACTCTAAAGTCACCCTTATGACCCTCCATGCCGCCAAGGGCCTGGAATTCCCGGTCGTCTTCCTGACCGGCCTCGACGAAGGGCTGTTCCCGCACAGCCGGACCCTGATGGACCCGGCGCAGGTCGAAGAAGAACGGCGCCTGGCCTATGTCGGCATTACCCGGGCTGAACGGCAGCTCTACGTGACCAATGCCGTCACGCGGACCATGTACGGCCGCATCTCGGCCTATATGCCCAGCCGTTTCCTGGCCGAAATCCCACCGCAGTTCATGGAAGACTACCATCGCAAGAGCGCCATGCCCCAGAGCCGGACGACGGCAGTCCCGGGGAAACAGCGCGTTTCCATCCTGACCAAGCCCGTCGCGTCGAGCCTGCCCAAGAAACACGCCGTTACCGATACCTTCGCCAAAGGCGATAAAGTCCGCCATAAGATCTGGGGCATCGGCACCGTCCTCGACGTCATCGGCGAAGGCCCGAACATGCAGATGAAAATCCAATTCCCGACCAAAGGCGTCCGCCAAGTCGTCGTGAAATACGCCCCCTTAGAGAAAATACAGTAGGGCGCCTAAGCCTCCCATATTAGGCCCTTTTTGGCCCGTCAGGTGCTGACCGCAGGGAAGAACAAGACGGTTGCCAAAACGGAGAGCTGAGCTGGAGGTGGCCCGAAGGGCCGGAGAGGTTGCTTGCACTTTTGCAGGCCGCTTCGGAGAGCTCTCGGCTCGTAAAAATGCCCTGGCCGGGCCTTCGTAGGGGTCGCCACGTGGGCGACCCGCCACAGAACTTGTGATGAGATTCTTTGCAGGACGAATGGAAACGATTTTCATGAATGAAGGAGAAACCCATGGATACTGAAAAAGCGCGGCTCTTGGAGCTGCGGAAAAAAATAGATGAATTGAGTTATCAATATTACACCCTCGACAAGCCGACAGTGACTGATTATGAATACGATATGATGTACCGGGAACTGGAAAACATCGAAAAAGCCCACCCCGACTGGGTCACGCCCGATTCGCCGACGCAGCGCGTAGGCTCCAAGATTTCCGGCGGCTTTGAAAAATATACCCATGACCGGCCCATGCTCAGCCTGGGCGACGTCTTCAGCGACGACGAATTGCGGGAATTCGACCAGCGCGTCCGCGATGACCTGGGCGGTGAAGATTTGGAATACGTCGTCGAACTGAAAATAGACGGCCTGGCAGTCAACCTCATTTATGAACAGGGCCAGTTCATCCGCGGCGTCACCCGCGGCGACGGCGTCGTCGGCGAAGACATTACCAACAACGTCCGGACCATCCGCACCATTCCCCTGCACATCGCCAGCGATTCGCCGCACATCGAGATCCGCGGCGAAGTCTACATGCCCATCACGTCGTTTGAAGCCTTGAACCAGCAGCGCCGCGATGACGAACTGGAACCCTTTGCCAATCCCCGCAACGCCGCCGCCGGCTCACTGCGCCAGCTCGACCCGCGTATTACGGCCCAGCGCAAACTGGCTTTCTTTGCCTACGCCTTGGGCGGAAACAGCGGCATCACCATCGAGAGCCAGGAAGAACTGCTCCAGGATTTGGCCCAGTTCCATTTCCAGGTCAATCCGGAATACCGCAAGTTCACGAACATCGAAGAAGTCATCGCCTTCATCCACAGTTGGGACGACCGCCGCGACAGCCTGCCTTATGCGACGGACGGCATGGTCGTCAAAGTCAACTCCTTCGCCCAGCAGGCCCGCTTGGGCAATACTGTCAAGATTCCCCGCTGGGCCATTGCCTATAAATTCCCGCCCGAACAGGCGCGGACGAAAGTCCTGGACATTTCCGTCAGCCTCGGCCGGACGGGCGTCCTGACGCCGGCAGCCGACCTCGAACCGGTCCACCTGGCCGGGACGACAGTCAAACGGGCGACGCTGCACAATGAGGATTACATCAAAGAAAAAGACATCCGCATAGGCGATACTGTCGTCATCCAGAAGGCCGGCGAAATCATCCCCGAAGTCGTCCGCTCCCTGCCGGAACTGCGCGACGGCTCGGAAAAAGTCTTCGCCATGCCGACGACTTGTCCTGCCTGCGGCAGCCCTGTCGTCCGCCGCGATGGGGAAGCGGCCTGGCGCTGTACCAATCCGGATTGCCCGGCCGTCATCGGTGAAAAAATCGCCCATTTCGTCTCCCGCGATGCCATGAACATCGACGGCCTGGGCGACGCCATCGTCCAGCAGCTCCTGGCACAGCATCTGATCCACGACGTAGCCGACATCTACGGCCTGACTAAAGAAGAACTGGTCGACCTCGAAGGCTTTGGCGACAAATCGGCAGACAACCTGCTCAAAGCCATCGAAACGAGCAAATCCGTCGGCTTGGCCCGGGTCCTCTTTGCCCTGGGCATCCGCTTCGTCGGCGCCAAAGCCGGCCGCGTCCTGGCCGAATCCTTCGGTTCCGTCGACGCCCTCATGAAAGCCAATGCCGACGACCTGACGGCCATCGACGACATCGGACCGCGCATTGCCGACAGCATCGTAGCCTACTTCAGCGACGCCAAGAACCAGGCCCTTATCGAAAAACTACGCGCTCACGGCGTCGATATGACGGCAGAAAAGAAAACACTCATCAATACGACCTTTGATGGCGAAATCGTCGTCCTCACCGGCAAATTGCAGATGTTCAGCCGCAAAGAAGCCGAACAGGCCGTTGAAGCACGAGGCGGTAAATGCACGTCATCGGTCACCAAAAAGACGACCCTCGTCGTCGTCGGAGCCGACCCGGGCAGCAAATACGAAAAAGCCAAGAAACTGGGGACCCCCATCATCAGCGAAGCCGAATTCAAAGAATGGCTCGAACGCTAAATAAGCCACCTCTCAGTCAGCAGAGCTGCCAGCTCCCCTATAAAGGGAGCCTTAAGCCTCTCCTCATAGGCCCTTTTTGGCCCGTCAGGTGCTGACCATAGGAAAGCGTAGGGCGGTTGCCAAAACGGAGAGCCGAGCTAGAGGTGGCCCGAAGGAACGGAGAGGTTGCTTGTGTTTTCGCAGTCCGCAGGTTGCAGTTCGCAGGCCGCCGCGGAATCAGATGCCGCGGCGCGGCAACAGACTCAAACTGACAACGACGCCTCGAGTAACCCTCAGCGCGTAGCGGGCCGCCCTGTGGGACGGCCCCTACGGATGCTGCTGCGCGGCGACAAACTCAAACTGACCACATTGCCTCGAGTACCCCTTGGCTCGTAAAAATAGCCCCGCTCGGGGCTGTCGTAGGGGTCGCCACGTGGGCGACCCGCTACAGAACCAGTGACTGCATCCATCACAGACCTAATGGAGATGATTTTATGAACCAACATTTTATTACACAAATACATATTGATAAAGTACGGCACTTACAGAATATCACCATTCCATTATCAGAAACGACTTGCAAACACCTGATTCTGACCGGGAAAAATGGCAGTGGCAAAACCAGTGTCATGGAAGCGTTGAAGGCCTATTTGTCTATATATACAGAAGATAGTGGTACTGTTAATGAATTTAATTGGCAAAATAGGCGCATGTTGGAGAACCAGCAGAAAATTAAATCATTAATGCCTCTAGATTCTCAGTACAAAATGGTTTCAGAAGAATTAAAGAAATCTCAAGAGTATATCAATCGTTTTTATCAAGGCGTTACTGCTCAGTTTAACGACAAGGAGAGTATGCAGTCCAGGGTATACATGGGCAAATACATTTTTGCCTATTATGAAGCGGAACGAGGATATACCGCACATAATGAGAAAAATGTATCCAAAGTGGATTTAAAGGAAAGGTATACTATCCAGGAACATCCAGGCCAGGAGTTCGTAAAATACATTTTGAATTTGAAAACAGTAGGGGCCATGGCGGAAGTTGGTGGGCAAAAAGAAAGAGCTGAAGAAATCAAAGAATGGTTTCAACGATTTGACCACGTTTTACAAATCATATTTGATGCGCCGCAAGCTCATCTGGACTTTGACATTGAAACCTTTGAATTTCATATCGTCGTGCCTGGCAGAGAACCGTTTACCTTCGACACTCTTTCCAGTGGCTATGCAGCCGTTTTAGATATCGTCGTTGATTTGATGATGCGGATGGAAAAGAAAGCGGGAAAACGTTATGGTTTGGAAGGCGTCGTCTTGATTGATGAAATCGAAGCACATCTGCATTTAGAGCTACAGAAAAAAATTATGCCGATATTGACGGGCATTTTCCCCAATATCCAGTTCATCGTGACGACACACTCTCCGTTCATTTTGAATTCTATCGAGAATACCGTTATTTATGATTTGGCAAATCATATGCTGGTTAATACTCCAGAAGGCCTTTCAAATATTCCTTATGATGGAATTGTAGAAGGCTATTTCAAAGCTTCGGTACTTTCTGATGAGCTACAGAAAAAATATGAAAGATATAAACAACTGGCTTGCAAACAGGAACTAACCGATGATGATTATGAAGAAATTGCTAATTTGGAATATTATCTTGATGAAATTCCTGACTATCTTGGGTTAGATTTTATGGCAGATTATAAAAAGCTCAAATTGGAATTATCGCAGAAGGAGTAAGTACAATGGTAAAATGTGATAAATCTCCGGTGGCACCAGCTTCTTTAAAAGTTGAAAAATTGAAGGGCGAAAACGGCTCGTATCGTGGAGAAGATGTCGTAGAACAATTGAAGACTGATTTTCATGATAAATGCTATATTTGTGAATTGAAAGGGTTACAAGACCCTGAAATTGAACACTTGATCCCTCATAAAGGAAATCTTGATTTGAAATTTGATTGGGATAACCTTTTTTGGAGCTGTGGTCATTGCAATAGCATCAAAAATCAAAGAAAATATGATGGCAAGATTATTAATTGTTGTCAGGAAGACCCGGAATTGCATATTCAATTTCTTTATACTGAAGATAATATAGATGTCAAGCCTTTAGATGACCATGAAGAAACGCAAATGACAGCTCAACTAGTTGATGAAGTATTTAATTTAAGAAATACCGGGATGAGGGTTATCAAGTCAGCCCAGCGAATGAAAGCCTTACAGCGAGAAATGAATATATTTTTCAATGAATTGAAGCGTTATCAAGAAAATAAATCGGAAACTAATAAACGAAGAGTGGTTGTTCGATTGAAACGAAGCGCGGCGTTTGCAGCTTTCAAACGCTCGTATATCAGAAATAAAGATGAATATGCCGAATTTCAAGAATATGTGAGTCTTATGCAATAGAAAGGATTGACTATCTCTTTGGGGAAGTCTATATCACCTGGAACGTTGGAAAAGTGGACAGATATTTAAATTTTCGTTATAATTAAAATCGTAGATGTCTGCATGGGAAGAGTGGCTTATATGCCATTTTCTGCCTTTGGGCAAGATCCCTATTTCTTTTAGCTAACGACGTAAAAAAGGGCTTGTCATCGTTTGACAAGCCCTTTTACTATGACCCTATTATCAGGGGAGAATCAGAGGAGGAGCTGTTTTGGAGACGCTATCGACGAAAGGGTCTATTTCTATTAAAAATAAATACAGTAATGAGCTCCTGCCAATTGTTTTAGTTATTGCCGATTATATCGCTATCTGGCTGGCCGAGTATACATCTTATGGACTGCGGGATTTTCTCGTTCCCGAAACGCATTTTCATCTTTCCTGGCTCAGTATCCATGTCATCGTGCCGGTCGTATACATCCTTTTTTTACAACTACATCATTTGTATACGCGGCGTATGCAGTTCTGGCAGGTCATTTCCGGCCTTTTTAAATCTGTCTTTTATGCCGTAGCCTTACTGATTTTTTTCATCTACATCGCCCAGACGGCAGCTTCGACGTCGCGGCTCTTTGTGGCCTTATTGTGGTTGACCTCTTTCTTTTTCTTGATAGCCGAACGATACATCGTCAAACATATCCTGGGGCATTTCAAACTGCTCCAGCTGCCGGTCCTCATCATGGGAGCCGGTAAGACAGCAGCCATCGTATTGGATTATTTTAAGCACGATACGGGCGTCAGCTATGATTTCATCGGCTATCTGGAAGACTATACGCCAGAAGTGAAGGTAGCGGCCATGATGCCGCATTTAGGCCGTTTTGAAGATGCCGAAGATGTCATCCGCCAGACCGGTGTCCAGCACGTCATGGTCATTGCACCGGGCCTCAGTAACGACGCTGTCCAGGACATCGTCTATCGCGTCCAGCCCTTGGTCAAGAAAGTCGCCTTTATCCCCGATATGGGCAGCTTGCCGTTGGCGACGCTCGATACGGAAAGCCTCATCGACGGCCATATCGTTTCCTTCAGCTTCCGAAACAACCTGGCTCTCTGGTACAATCGGGCTGTTAAACGCGTCTTTGATGTCATCTGTACCAGCCTGGGGATTATCTGTCTTTCGCCGTTCTTTTTGGCCATCGCACTGTGGATCTATAAAGACTCGCCCGGGCCTATCATCTTTAAGCACCGCCGCGTCGGCCGGAACGGCAAAGAATTCAACTGCTATAAATTCCGCAGCATGTGTGTCGATGCCGACGTCAAACTGAAAGAACTCTTGGCACGGGACCCACAGGCCCGGAAAGAATGGGAAACGGAATTCAAACTGAAAAATGACCCGCGCATCACCAAGAGCGGGGCCTTCCTGCGCAAGACCAGCTTAGACGAATTGCCGCAGCTGTTCAACGTCCTCAAAGGCGAAATGAGCCTCGTCGGGCCACGGCCCATCATCCAGGATGAAGTCCCGAAATACGGCCCGTATATCAAGGATTTCTACATGGTCCGCCCTGGCGTCACCGGCATGTGGCAGACCAGCGGCCGCAGCGATACGACCTATGAAGAACGCGTCCAAATGGATACCTGGTATGTCCGCAACTGGAACGTCTGGTTCGACATCGTCCTAATCTGGCGCACCATCGCCGTCGTCCTGAAACACAAAGGAGCGTATTAACGATAAGCCTCCCCTACAAAGAAATCCTTAAGCCTCTCCTCATAGGCCCTTTTTGGTCCGTCAGGTGCTGACCACAGGGAAGCGCATGGCGGTTGCCAAAACGGAGAGCCGAGCTAGAGGTGGCCCGAAGGGCCGGAGAGATTGCTCTTGATTTCGCAGGCCGCAGGCCGCCTCGGAATCAGATACCGGTGTGTGGCAACAAACTCAAACTGACAACGACATTCCAGAAAGCCGCCAGCATGTGAAAATAACCTCTCTTGGCCGGGGACTTGCAGAATAGTTACGTAGCAAAAAAGCAAAAAATATGGTAAAATAAAGAGTCTTTTCATATCGAAATATAGAATGCATTTAACATATGGAGACTGATGTGATGATAAGTAAAAGAAAAATTGAAGTAGTGATTCCTACTTATAATGGTGGTAAAAAGTTTTATCAAGTGGCTGAGATGCTAAAGCAGCAGGTTGGCATTACGCCCAATGATGTTTTGATTATTGACTCTTCTTCTAGTGATCAAACTGTACAGGTTGCTAGAAATGCTGGTTTCCGCGTACAGATCATCAATAAAAAAGATTTTGGACATGGAAAAACGCGGCGCATGGCCGCTGAACAGTCGACTGCCGAGTATATCGTTTTCATGACTCAGGATGCTATTCCGGCTTCGAACGATTCCATCATTCAATTGTGTAAGCCCTTAATGGAAAATCAGAATATTGGCGTTACTTATGGAAGGCAACTTCCAACTCCCGAAGCAGGCGCCATTGGGAATCACGCAAGATTATTTAACTATCCAGCACACAGCCAAATGAAGACAAAAGCTGATATCCCTGTATTAGGAATTAAAACTATTTTTTGTTCAGATTCTTTTGCGGCATACAATAGGAATACATTGTTAGCTGCGGGTAATTTCCAGAATGTATCTTTTGGGGAAGATACATTAATGGCTGATAAAATTATTCATATGGACTATGCGGTATATTATAATAAAGACGCATGCGTTTATCATTCACATTATTTGACATTGAGAGAAGAATTTAAACGTAGTATTTTTATAGGCAGATTACATCGCCAGAACCATACCGTGTTTGATTCTTATGGAAGAATTTCAGGTGAGGGAATGCGCTTTGTTAAATCGGAGATGTATATGTTGATTTCTCAAAATCAAATTAAATTATTACCCAATGCATTATTTCACACTTTTTTAAAATTTTTAGGCTATCAATTAGGTAAAAGCGGGATGTACTAGTGTTATATTAAAGGAGCAATGAACGTGTCGGATTCGATTTTGGTTACAGTGGCTATGGCAATATACAGACCTAATATAGAGTGGTTAAAAGAAGAACTGTCATCTATTGCTGCACAAACATATAAACATTTTCAAGTATATGCTTGGAATGACGACCCTAATGATGAGTACGACTATGATTTTTTGTTTTTTCAATATTTGAAGGATATTCCGTTCAGAATATATCATGGTTCACAAAATTTGGGGTCAAATAAAGTTTTCGAAAAATTGACAATACTAGCTAAAACGCCTTATATTGCATACTGTGATCAGGATGATGTGTGGTTGCCAGAAAAGTTATCTGTTTTGTTGCATTTATTTGATGATGAAAATGTCACATTAGCGTGTAGCGATATGTATGTTATAGATGAAAATTCAAAGGTCGTATCTAATAGTATAACTAAAATTCGCCCACGACAAATTTTATACTCTGGGCCTGATATGATAGCACATCTTTTAGCTAAAAATTTTATTACAGGATGCACTATGATGATGAAGACAGAAATAGCGAGGAAAGCAATTCCATTTCCCCGATTCTTTTTTCATGATTGGTGGCTTGCTTCATTTGCAGCACTATTGGGAAAAATTAGAATTTCAGATAGACCGTTAATGAATTACAGAGTTTATGAAGGGAATCAGTCAAAACCTTTGGCGAGAATCCATTCTAAAGCAGAATATCTTGAGAAATACATCATACCATATCGACAGTTTATAGAGTTAGTATCACGGTATTTTGCCGGAGATAAGCGACTTCAGCCATATAAAAGATGGAGTGAGGTTCGTATCTCCTATTTTCAGCGTCCAACATGGAAAAATGCCAGTTATTTATGGAAAAGAAAAGATTGGGCTCCTTCTACGACAAAACTAGAATTGCTTTTACCATTTATTCCGTCATTTATTTTTTCACTTTTTTTACGAAAAATTCAATCATCACAATAGTTTAAAGAATAGAAAGGGAATTATGAATGTAAAGTTAGCAGGTGTCGTCATTTTATATCATCCAGATGCTGATGTATGGCATAATATTCAAAGTTATATCTCATCAGTGGAGAAGCTGTACGTTATAGATAATACAGAATGTCCCGACTCATCGATTATCGCCCTATTAAAAAGTGAGCCTAAAATACAATACATTGCATTTTGCGAAAACAAAGGGATTGCATACGCCCTGAATTATGCACTGACAAAAGCGCAGTCTGATGGATATACGTTTTTATTGACGATGGATCAGGATAGTTCGTTTACGCAAAATAATATATCTGCTTATGTAAAAAGGATCAGAGAATCCGAAAGCGCTATCAATACGATTATTTCCTATGCCATTAACTATGGCCCTTTAGACAAATCTAAATTAGAAAATCAAATTATTACATATTACATCACATCGGGATCTGTACTCAATGTTGATAAAGCTATTGCTTTAGGTATGTTTGATGAGAATTTATTTATTGACCAGGTTGATAGTGAATTTGCCTATCGTGCCAGAGTAAAAAAGCAGAAGATTATTACTTTTTTTGATATCTACATGCATCATCAGTTGGGAAATACGAAATGGTATCATGTAGGTGCGTATCAGTTTGCTGTTTTGAATCATAGTCCGGTACGAAAATATTATATTTTTCGTAACCTAATATATGTAATGAGAAAATATCCGTTTCTAAAACATGCTTATTGTAAATATATTATTAAAGAATTTATCAAGGTTCTTTTTTTTGAAAAAGATAAATGGAAAAAACTAAGATATATTTTTTTTGCTTTTCATGATGCTCATAATGGAAAATATGGGAAATGTACAATTAATGGTTGAGGTGGATTATGAACTGGATTTTGAAAAATAATTTATTTAAATATAAATGGCTGTTAGAGGAACTAGTGATTCGTGATTTAAAAATCAAATATCGTCGGTCTGTTCTGGGCTATTTATGGAGTGTATTAAACCCGTTATTAATGATGCTGGTATTAACTGTCGTATTTTCTACAGTTTTCCGTTTTGATATTCCTAATTATCCCGTATATTTATTGACTGGGCAATTATTATTTAATTTTTATAGTGAATCAACGACGATGGCGATGGATTCTATATTAAGTGGAGCTGCACTTATAAAAAAAGTATACCTTCCTAAATATATTTTTCCTTTATCCAGAGTATTATCCACGTTTACAACGTTGCTGTTTTCATTATTGGCATTGTTTATTGTCATGATAGTTACCAGTACAAGTTTCCATATTACGTTGATTTTATTACCTGTAGTTTTCTTATATATGTTGATTTTCTCATTAGGCGTCAGCTTAATATTAGCCGTGTCGGTTGTATATTTCCGAGATATTAAACATCTGTACGGGGTGTTTTTATCCGCATTGAACTTTTTGACACCTATTTTTTATCCCACATCTATTTTACCAGAATGGTTAAAGTCATGGATGATTTTTAACCCATTGTATGATTATATTGAATTTCTAAGAGACATATTGCTTTACGGGAGATGGCCAACATGGGAAGAAAATTTACTATGTATTGCCTGTTCAATTGGATTCTTAGCAGTTGGCATGTGGGTTTTTGAAAAGCACCAAAAGAATTTTATACTTTATATTTGATTTAAGTGAGGATAATCATGGAAAATGCAGTAGAAATAAAAGATATATCTATGCGCTTTAACTTAGCAAAAGAACGCGTGGATAATATAAAAGAATGGGTTGTTAGAAAATTAAAAGGGAAGGGTGTATCGTTCGATGAATTTTGGGCGTTAAAAGATATTTCTCTAACTATCCCCAAAGGAGATTCGTTTGCTCTGATTGGGTCAAACGGCAGTGGTAAAAGTACCTTATTAAAAATTATTAGTGGTGTATTGACGCCTACTTGCGGCACCGTAACATTAAATGGTAGTCTTGCTCCCCTCATTGAATTAGGGGCTGGATTTGATATGGATCTCAGTGGTAGAGAAAATGTATTCCTGAACGGGGCTATTCTCGGATATAGCAAAAGAATGATGGAAGAAAAATATGATGAAATTATGGATTTTAGTGAATTAAGAGATTTTGAAGATGTACCTGTAAAAAATTATTCAAGTGGTATGATGGCACGACTGGGATTTTCCATTGCTACATTGGTAAAACCGGACATCTTGATTGTTGATGAAATTTTATCTGTTGGAGACCATGCTTTTCAGGAAAAGTGTTCAAAAAGAATGGAAGAAATGATGAGTGGAGGAACGACTGTCATTTTAGTTTCCCATGATGAATCAATGGTAAAAAAAATCTGTCGTCATGCTGCCTGGATTAACAAGGGGCATTTAATGTTTGTAGGAGATAGTGAAATAGCAGTAAATCATTATCTTTCTAGTATTGGATAATTGATAAGGAGCTTCTAATGTTTGAGAAAATCAAAAAAATAAAAAAGTTATCTATTTATAATCCACAAGCTGTGACTGCATTAATAGTATTTTTATCAGGGCCGCGAACGAAAATTCGTAAACTTATTATCATTTCTTTTAATGCCCTTTATCATGCAGGTAAACTCGCAAAAAAATGGAAGCATCGTAATAATATAAATTTATTAAATACTAATAATAATATAAAATGGCCAGCAGTTTGTACACCATCGCAGCATGCAGTAGCTGTTATTATTGCTGAGTTATCAATTCCTCAATGCAGAATGTATCGTGTTGATATCAAAAAAGAAATTTTAGAATCTTTAGGATATACAGTTTTCGTTACTTCATGGCAAAATAGTGTTGAGTCTATTAAATATATGCAATTGGCAGATTTTGTTATTTTTTATAGAGTCCCTTTCTTTGAAATTGTAAAAGAATACTATAGTGAAGCTAACCGATTAAATATAAAAAAAATCTATGATGTTGATGATCTTATATTTGATGCTCCATTATATGAAAAATATTTAAAACAGTCTAACATGAAATTGAACCATGAGTTAAAAGAACTTTTGAATGGAGCTCAATTGTATCGGCAAGCAATAATTCATGCAGATATTTTTTTAGCAAGTACAGAGGCATTAAAAAAAGTATATGATAAAATGCAATTACAGAAGAATTCGTACGTACTTCCTAATGGTTTAGCTAAAGAAATTCTTGACATCCGCAAAAATCAAAAAATAAGACCCTTTACGAATAAAATTCGAATTTTTTATGGGGCTGGCAGCAAGACTCATGATGCTGATTTTGAAGTAATTACTCGTCCAGTTGCTAAAATTTTGCATGATTATAAAAATGTAGAATTGTATATTATTGGACAATTAGAATTAAATCCTATTTTTGATACGTATAAAAAGCAGATTCATCGTATATCGAGATTATCTTCAAAAAATTATTTTAATGAAATTAGTCAGTATGATATTGCATTGATGCCCCTTACTCATACCTTTTTTAATGAATGTAAAAGTAATATTAAATATATAGAAGCATCAATATTGAATATTCCCTCAGTTGCTTCTGATATATATGAATTTCGTCATGCAATTGAAGATGGGGAAAATGGCTTTTTAGCCTCGACAGAAGAAGAATGGTATGCAAAAATTAGACAGTTAATTTTGGATAGTGATTTAAGAAAAAAGATTGCACAAAAAGCTTTTGAAAGATGCCAAAATCTTTATGGGCTTGACCAGCAAAAAAATATCTTTCAGAATTTATTGAAACATGAATGCCCTTTGGTGAAATCTGAAAATAAACTTAAAGTTCTCCAAGTTAATTTATATTATGGGGTGACATCGATTGGTGGAGCAACAGTAGTTGTGGAGAATCTTGCGAAGGAAATGGCAAAACTTGATAACAGTAATTTGGATGTAACTGTGTTTACTACTCACTCTATAGATATAGCTGGCATTGGAGCTTTGAGAAAATACGAATATGAAGGGGTTACAGTGTATTCCTGTGCATCTCAAGTTGAAGAAGGTACAGCTATAGAAAATTCAGTGATCTCCCGGTGTTTTGATGATGTAGTTGAAACAATAAAACCAGATATTGTACACTTTCATGCGGTTCAAGGATTTGGTTATGGATTGAGCAAAATTTGCATTAAAAAACATATCCCCTATGTGATGACGC
This sequence comes from Megasphaera indica, assembly GCF_046614755.1. Classification (NCBI taxonomy): domain Bacteria; kingdom Bacillati; phylum Bacillota; class Negativicutes; order Veillonellales; family Veillonellaceae; genus Megasphaera; species Megasphaera indica. The sequence goes on along the minus strand of NZ_JBKKJR010000006.1, from coordinate 18,872 downwards.
TACATGATAGTTGGTCTTTTTGCCCGAAACTTTTTATGGTTAACGAAAATGGTGAGCATTGCATAAAGGATGGTACTTCTGTTGACATATGTGAAGAACATTGTCATTTTGAAGCTGATTGGATAGCGACTAGAAGAAATTATCTTTATGAAATGTTAAAGTTAGCTTCTCAACTATATGTACCATCGTTTTATGCATCTGAACAAATGACAAAATTATATCCTGAATTTCAATTTGTAGTGAATAAAAATGGAATTGAAGAATTTAGTGGTAAATCTACAAAATCAAAACGAAATAAATTACGATTCCTATTTGTAGCAGGAGAAGCTGAAGTAAAAGGGTTTAACCTAATTTACAAAGCTCTAATGGAATTGTTAGGCTATGATTGGGAACTTGTTCTTCTTATGCCATCTGGATCGCCAAAAACGAAATGGCCTAAAAATCGGATTAAAATTTTAGGTCGTCAAAATAGAGAACGAATGAAACAGCTCTATAAAAATGTAGATGTATTATTATTCCCCTCACTTGGGTATGAAAGTTTTGGACTTACTGTTAGAGAAGCTATTAGTTCTGATTGCTTTGTTATTGTCAGTGATTGTGGTGGCCCTGCTGAAGCTGTTGTAGACGGAGAAAATGGCATAATCGTTCCTAGAGGAAATTTAGAAGCCTTGAAAAATGCCATTGAAGAAGTTTTACAAAATCCTAGTAAATATATTAATTATAAGACTCAAAATTACGGAGATATTAGGAGTTACAAGGAACAGGCTGAGGAGTTGATTGGACTGTATAAGAAAATAAATTAATTAGTAATTCAATAACTGTTTAAAGCTTGGGGTGAATTAGTTGAGACAATATGCACTTTATTCATTATTTAAATTTTTTCATAAGATGCATCTTACTTTGTTTTCGGAAGTGGTAGCATATTATATTATTAAATTAACGAACTTGTTTGATAATAATTATTATAGATGTCAAAGAGAAGATCTTTTTCACATTGATAAACCATTATGGCACTTTGTAAGACATGGATATAAAGAAGGATTATCTCCTTGTCCTCTTTTCGACTGTAAATTTTATACATCTAAATATCCAGATATAAATTGTACTTTTATTAATCCGTTTATTCATTTTATATTGTTTGGAGATAAAGAATATCGAATTCCCCATCCTCTCTTTGATACATTCTTTGTTTATAAAAAATATTCTCAATCTATACCTAAAGGCCAAACATCATTGGAATATTATGTAAATATCGGGATAAAAGAAGGAAAAATATGTTCTCCAATTTTGGCAGAGTCCTTATATGTAGGAGATTCCGTGTTTATTAATCCATCTGTCTTTGAAAACCAAGAGTGTCGGATACAATTAAATAAAATAAGGGAAAATCTAAACAAAAATAATATAACAGAAGCCGTGGATTTATTTGAAGTGTTGACTAAAGAATCTGTATATATCAGTCAAATGAAGAAAAAAGTTGTTAAAATCGATTCTGCATATAATCACGGGAAAACATTATACCAGAAAAATAACAATCATAATGGACCGATTAACAGTTCTTTTAATTATCCTAAAGAATATATAAACTTTTATCAAGATGTTAGTGTTATAGGTGGATCACGTTATATATACACGGATAATATAATATTTCATGATGAATTATTCGAATTTACTTCTTCAGACTATGGTGTAAAAAGGTGGCAAATATTAGAAAGAGTATATGACAATGAGGAAACAAAGGGACTATTGTTTAATGTCACTGAAAAAAAGAACAATGTAATAGACAAAGGCATATTAATATCATGTGATCATGACAACAACTATTTTCATTGGTTAAATGAAACTTTGCCGATGGTTATCTTCGCACTAGAACATGGGAATTTTTATAAGGATTTTCCTTTATTGATACCTAAAAAAGTTCATTATAATTTTAAATGTGCATTACATGTGCTATTATCCAAATTGAAAAATAATAGGCAAATAATTGAATTAGAAGAAAATGAAATGTATAAAGTGAAAGAGCTTATCTTACCTTCGGATTTATCGCGAATATTAGACAGATATCATGGAGCTACAAAAATAGGTACTGATATCATACTCAATCCAATTTATATAAAAAAAGTCAAAAAATTATTACAACTCTCAACGAATTCCTTGACTCCATTCCGGAAAATCTATTTAACGCGGAGAAGTGGAACATATCGAAAAGTTTTAAACGAGGAGCAAATTGAGATTTGCATGCTGAAAAGAGGCTATGAGGTCATCGATTTAGCAGGAGTATCATTTGAATATCAACAGACAATTTTTGCTCAAGCTAAGATAGTTATATCACCTACTGGGGCTACTATGACAAATATGATTCTTTCTCCGAAAAATTCTGTATATGTTGTTCTTTTTTCAAATCATCCACAAGAATTACCGCAAATATATAATGGGCGTAATGTCGATTTATGGAGTCAATTGGCTGATATTTGTAATATTCGTTTAATTGAGTTTTTTGGACACCGAGCATATCATCGTGAAGATTTACATGATGATTTTGTCATTGATATTCCCAAACTAGAAAAACTACTGGATAGATTGGAGGAAAATAGTTAGATGTTACCAGAGATATCTGTTGTTTTAACAACTTATAACCAAGAAAAATTCATAAAAAAAGCAATAGATAGTATTTTAAACCAATCATTTAATGATTTTGAATTAATTATCGTTGATGATGGCTCAATAGACAGTACAAGAAGAAAAATTGACCAATACTCAGATTCTAGAATAAAAAAGGTATTTAAGCAAAATGAAGGACCAAGTAGTGCTTCTAATGTTGGAATTACATTAGCGGAGGGAAAATGGATTGCATTAATGTCAGGAGATGACATTTCTTTACCAGAGCGATTACAGGTTCAATATGAGTTTGTAAATTCATTTGGTCATAAGATTTGCTTTGGCCTTCCTACAATAATTGATGGGGAGGGGAATATTATTCCAGATGAAGATTTTCCTGTATTTTTTACGAAACAGCCTTGCTTAAAGGGCGAAGTGTTCAAAAGGTTATTTGAAAAAGGAAATTATTTTTGTGCGCCTACGGCATTTTTTCAAAAGGATATTCTTGAAGAAAAGGATCCATTTCTTTTTCCATCATTACAACTTCAGGATTTCATATGTTGGTTAAATTTATCAAAAAAATATGATATGCCAATTATTAATAAGCGATTAATAAAATATCGAAGGCATTCTAATAATATTTCATCTAAAAATAACGATGGCCGTGTGGCATTTGAAATGAGGATGATTTATGAAAATATATTGGATAACATGTCCTGGGGGCAGCTTCATGAAATCTTCCCTAATCAATTTTCTATTGCATCGATGAATGATAAAAAATGTTTTGAGATTGAAAAAGCTTTCTTGCTCATGAAACAATCTATAAGATCTATTCACGAAGTAGGTTGTGAAAAAATTTGGGATTATCTGAATGATGATGCCATGCGCCAGATACTCAGTATAAGATACAATTTTAGTTGTCTTGATTTTTTTATGGAAACTGGTAAATTCAATATAACTGAGGAGAATGAAAAAAATGACTGATTATAAAAAAGTGAAATTATTGAAATTTAAGATTCACGGAGATAGTAGGGGGGGGCTAATAGCTTTAGAGGAATATAATGATATACCTTTTAATATTAAGAGAGTATATTACATATTTGATACCAAGGATAATGTCATTAGAGGAAAACATGCACATAAGTCATTAGAGCAGGTTCTTATTTGTGTTCATGGGAGGTGTAAAGTATTATTAGATGATGGTATTGAGCGTAAAACTGTTACATTAGATAGACCAGACAAGGGATTATATATTTCCAATGCCATTTGGAGAGAAATGTTTGATTTTACTGATGGTGCGGTTTTATTGGTCTTAGCTTCAAAGTTATACGATGAATCCGATTATATACGACAATACGATGAGTTTTTAAAATTTATACAAAAAAGATAATTTTATTGAAAGTGAGGATTTTATAATGAAAATACCGTTTGTCTCATTTTTACCCATGGAGCATGAACTAAATGATGATATTCATCAGGCTTTTGAAAGAGTATTTAACTCTAGCTGGTATATTGGGGGAAAGGAGGATGAACGATTCGAAACTGCTTTTGCCGAATATTTAAATATAAATTATTGTATTGGATGTGGCACCGGATTAGATGCTTTAATGTTGAGCTTAAAGGCTCTAGGTATCAAAGCAGGTGATGAAGTTTTAGTACCATCTAATACTTTTATTGCTACCGCTTTAGCTGTTACATATTCGGGGGCGAAACCCGTTTTTGTTGAACCAGATATTAATACATTTAATATCAATCCTAATGAAATTGAAAATAAAATTACATCACATACTAAAGCAATAATTATAGTTCATTTATATGGCCAACCATGTGATATGGATCCAATTTTAGAAGTAGTTCAAAAGTATCAATTACTTTTAATAGAAGATTGTGCACAAGCACATGGAGCTACTTATAAAAATAAAAAAGTAGGCACTTTTGGTAATGCAGCAGGTTTTAGCTTCTATCCTGGAAAAAATTTAGGGGCTCTCGGTGATGCTGGTGCCATAGTTACGAATGACAGAATGATGGCTTCTAAAGTAAGAGCGTTAGGAAATTATGGATCAGATTATAAATATCATCATATTTATCAAGGCAATAACAGCAGATTGGATGAATTACAGGCGGCTTTTTTAAGCGTAAAATTACCACATTTAGATCGTATGAATAAAGAACGCCAGCGCATTGCTAGCAGATATATCAATGAAATAAATAATCCTCAAGTTATTTTACCTCATGTAATAGAAAACGTTAATCCTGTTTGGCATATCTTTGCTATTCGCTGTGCCAAAAGAGCTGAATTAGAAAAATATTTGAATGATAAAGGTATAGGAACAAATAAACACTATCCCATTCCAATGCATTTACAAAAAGCTTATAGTAATTTAAATTTAAAAAAAGGTGATTTGCCGATTGCAGAAGAAATTAGTTCGACTGAATTAAGCATTCCTATGTTTTATGGGATGACAGATGATCAGATTTCTTATGTAATAAAAATAATAAATAGTTTTAATTAATAGAAATCAGGAGCGAAATTATGAATATAATAGATAAAACAGCAAAAATTTGTGATGATGTCATACTAGGTGATAATATTAAGATTGGAAGAAATGTCTATATTGATCATCGAGTTATCATTAGAGACAACGTAACAATTGGTGATGATTGTGTCATTGATGCAAATTGTATTCTTGGTGAATATCAGATGGATTTTTATCAAACTCATGACATAGGCAAACACCCATTAAGAATTGGGAACTCCTCAATAATTCGAAGTGGTACAGTTATTTATGGGGATACAACAATTGGAAATCATTTTTCAACTGGACATAATGTTACCATTCGTGAAAAAACATTAATTGGCCATCATTGCAGTTTGGGAACTTTAGATGATATTCAAGGACATTGTACAATTGGCAACTACGTGCGTATGCACAGTAATGTACATATTGGTCAACAATCAACTATAGAAGATTTTGTTTGGATTTTTCCGTATGTAGTATTGACAAATGACCCTACACCTCCATCTGAAGTAATGAAAGGTGTTACTGTTAAAAAGTTTGCAGTTATTGCTACTCAAAGTGTAATATTACCTGGAGTTGTTATAGAGAGCGATAGCTTAATTGCTGCTGGTGCCGTAGTCACTAAAAATGTGGGACAATTTGAAGTAGTTGGTGGGAATCCTGCTAAAATTATTTCCGATGTTCGCAAAATAAAAGATAGAAAAACTGGAAAGCCTGTTTATCCTTGGAGATATTCTTTTAAAAAATATATGCCGTGGGAAGATAGTGACTATGATACCTGGAAAAAGAGCTTGAATAAATAGTATCATAGACTATTTTTCTAATAATATATTAATAATCGCTTGATATAACTATTGGTAATAGCTATATCAAGCGATTTCCATCTATTTGTACCGTTTCAAATGGATAGTGTATAAATAGATACAATGTTATTTTTTAGTATTGTTTGTTAAATCTATATTTGAGAAAATGCCTTAAAATTAAGAATCGATTTAGATAATATTATTTTAAATTGGTTAAGGAGTGATTTTTTTGAAAGGGATTGTATTAGCTGGGGGCAGCGGGACGCGGCTGTATCCGCTGACGATGGTGACGTCTAAGCAGTTGTTGCCGGTGTATGATAAGCCGATGATTTATTATCCTTTGTCGACGTTGATGTTGGCCGGGATTCGGGATATTTTGATTATTTCAACGCCGATGGATTTGCCGAATTTTGAACGGCTCCTGGGGGATGGGTCGCGCTATGGTATCCATCTGAGTTATAAGGTGCAGCCGTCGCCGGATGGATTGGCCCAGGCTTTTATTTTGGGTGAAGAATTCATCAATGGAGAATCTTGCGCTATGATTTTAGGGGACAATATCTTCTACGGTGCAGGCCTAACTAAACATTTGAGAAAAGCCGCTTCTAATACGGAGGGAGCTACAGTATTTGGCTATTACGTTGATGATCCGGAGCGGTTTGGTGTCATTGAATTTGACCAGAATGGCAAGGCAATTTCTATTGAAGAAAAGCCTCAGAATCCAAAGACCAATTATGCTGTTACCGGACTCTATTTTTACGATGAACATGTCTGTGAGTATGCGAAGCAGGTGAAACCTTCTGCTCGTGGGGAATTGGAAATTACTGATTTGAATAAAATATATTTGGAAAAAGGACAGCTTAACGTCGTTACGTTAGGACGTGGGTATGCTTGGTTAGATACCGGTACGATGGAAAGTCTGAGCGTAGCAGGAGAATTTGTTAGAGCCGTTGAAACTAGAGCAGGGATTCATATAGCCGCATTAGAAGAAATTGCTTACCAGAAGGGCTGGATTGATTTGCTTACGTTGGAAGACAGTGCATCAAAATATGGTAAAAGTCCTTATGGTCAGTATTTGCGCAAGGTAGCTGAAGGGAAAATTTTACCAGATGAGTAATATGTAATTAAAATATTATAAAAATAGGAGTGAACGATAGAATGAATATAATAATAACTGGCGGTGCCGGGTTTATTGGTTCGAATTTTGTGTTTCATATGTTGAAGGAACACCCGCAGGACCGGGTGATTTGTTTGGATAAGTTGACGTATGCTGGGAATTTGTCTACGTTGGCACCGGTTATGGATCAGGATAATTTCCATTTTGTCAAGGCTGATATTTGTGACCGCAATGCGGTTTATCGGTTGTTTGAAGAGGAGCATCCTGATGTGGTCGTCAATTTTGCGGCGGAATCGCATGTCGACCGGTCTATTGAGAATCCGGCGATTTTCTTGGAAACGAATATTATGGGGACGGCTGTCCTCATGGATGCTTGCCGCAAGTACGGTATCCAGCGGTATCATCAGGTATCGACGGATGAAGTTTATGGCGATTTGCCCTTGGACCGGCCGGATTTGTTCTTTACGGAAACGACGCCGATCCACACGTCCAGTCCGTATAGTTCCTCCAAGGCTTCGGCTGACCTCCTGGTTCTGGCTTATCATCGGACTTATGGCCTGCCGGTGACCATCAGCCGCTGCTCTAATAACTATGGTCCTTATCATTTTCCGGAAAAGCTGATTCCCCTCATGATCATCAATGCCCTGCATGACAAGCCGCTGCCTGTCTATGGGGACGGCCTTAATGTCCGCGACTGGCTTTATGTCGAAGACCATTGCCGGGCCATCGACCTCATCCTCCAGAAGGGCCGTGTCGGCGAAGTCTATAACGTCGGCGGCCATAATGAAATGAGGAATATCGACATCGTCAAATTGATTTGCAAAGAACTGGGCAAACCGGAAAGCCTCATCCATCATGTTACGGACCGTAAAGGCCATGACCGCCGCTACGCCATTGACCCGATGAAAATCCATAAAGAATTGGGCTGGCTGCCGGAAACGAAATTTGCCGACGGCATCAAGAAGACTATCCAGTGGTACTTGGACCACGAAGATTGGTGGCAGCCCATCATTTCCGGGGAATACCAGCAGTATTATCAGAAGATGTATGGGAGTCGAGGCTAGGAGCCTCGACGCAGGCCGCAGGTCGCTACGGACTCAGATGCGGCTTTGCTGCGATAGACTCAGGGGTGATACATTGCCTCGAGGTACCCTCGGCTCGTAAGGAAAGAACCCTATCATCGAAATTGATCCCGGTTTTGCGTAGGGGCGTCCCCAAGGGCGGCCCGTTGCGAACAGTTGGTATATACTCGTGTAGGCAATGTTGACATGTAGTATGTTGTGCATTGTTATTCCGAACGGGCGTACATGTGGTCGCCTCTATAGTTGATTTGCTTTTGATGCATAATCAACGGATCCACAGAAGTCACGGCTTACCATTATACCAGAGTAGGCTGTGTACGAAATTCACGGCGGGACGCCCGCCGCTGCTGTAACTGCCCTGCATCTCTCGATAGTACCTGGCGGGCTAGAAAGGCTCTGGGCGTCCCCTACGAAATCGCATGCAGGCGATGGAGATGAATGCAGTTTGCAGGTCGCAGTAGTTCGCCTTGGGATATTTTCGGCCCTTCGCAGGGGACCTTTCGATGAACGATGAACGAACTACGATGAACGATAAGAGCGGCCTGCGAACTGCGGTCTGCGTTTATTTGATAATGACGATGGAATAAGATAGTATGAAGGGAGAAAACCACTCTATGAAAATATTTGTAACAGGTGTGAATGGCCAGTTGGGTCATGATGTGATGAATGAGCTGGCTTTGCGGGGGCATGTCGGTATCGGCAGTGATTTGGCTCCGGCTTACAGCGGTATGGCTGATGGGACGGCGGTGACGACGGCACCGTATGTGTCTTTGGATATTACCGATGCGGATGCGGTACGGCGGGTTATTACGGATGTACAGCCCGATGCGGTCATTCATTGTGCAGCTTGGACGGCTGTCGATATGGCCGAAGATGACGACAAAGTGGCTCAGGTCCGGGCGGTCAATGCCGGTGGGACGCAGCATATTGCCGATGTCTGCAAGAAATTGGACTGTAAGATGCTCTATCTCAGTACGGATTATGTGTTCAACGGGCAGGGGACGGAGCCGTGGCAGCCGGATTGCAAGGATTACCAGCCCCTCAACGTTTATGGCCAGACCAAGCTTGAAGGGGAATTGGCTGTCTCGCAGACGCTGGAAAAATATTTTATCGTCCGCATTGCCTGGGTATTCGGACAGAACGGTAAGAATTTCGTCAAGACTATGCTCAATGTCGGTAAGACCCACGATACGGTCCGCGTCGTCAATGACCAGATCGGGACACCGACGTATACTTTTGATTTGGCCCGGCTGTTAGTCGATATGATTGAAAGCGATAAATACGGCTATTACCATGCGACTAACGAAGGCGGCTATATTTCCTGGTATGATTTTACCTGTGAAATCTATCGTCAGGCCGGTTATACGACGAAAGTCATCCCCGTCACGACGGAAGAATACGGCCTGTCGAAAGCCAAACGACCCTTTAATTCCCGCTTGGATAAGAGCAAACTCGTCGCCAACGGATTCCGGCCGCTGCCCGACTGGAAAGACGCCTTGCGGAGGTATTTGGGGAATTTAGTGGCTCGTAGCTAGTGGTCCATGGCTCGTTGACGAACGACCTACGATGAACGACAAGAGCGGCCTGCGTTTAATTAATATGTTATAATAAAGAAAATATGCATGAAGGGAGATATAACAATGGGTCAGATAAAGGTTGAAAAGAATGTGGGCGGCATTGACGGGCTTTGTGTCATTATGCCGACGGTTCACGGTGATGGCCGTGGATATTTTATGGAAACGTATAATCAGAAGGATATGGAGGAAGCGGGGTTCCATATTAATTTTGTTCAGGATAATCAGTCCATGTCGACAAAAGGGGTCTTGCGAGGGCTTCATTTCCAGAAACATTTTCCCCAGTGCAAGCTTGTCCGTGCTGTCCGCGGCAGTGTTTTCGATGTGGCTGTCGATTTGCGCCGTGATTCCAAGACGTATGGCAAATGGTACGGTGTCGAATTGACGGAAGAAAATAAGAAGCAGTTCCTCATTCCCGAAGGCTTTGCCCATGGGTTCCTGGTCCTCAGCGACGTGGCGGAATTCTGCTATAAGGTCAATGATTTCTGGCATCCCAATGATGAAGGAGGCATGGCCTGGAATGACCCGGAAATCGGTATCCAGTGGCCGCAACTCGTCGGTGACTATCAGGGTTCGCCCAGCGCCGCCGGTTATCATCTTGAAGACGGGACGCCGTTGAATCTGAGCGATAAAGACCAACAGTGGCTGGGGTTGAAAGATACCTTTTCCTTCTGATTGCCTGAAAGCGGGGTGAGCTTCATGCAGAACATCATTGCTGTGATTTGGGATTTCGACAAGACTTTGATTGACGGGAACATGCAGGACCCGATTTTTGAGGAATATCATATTGATAAGGCGAAATTCTGGCAGCATGTCAATGCCTTGCCGGCGCATTATGCCAAGGAAGGCGTCAAGGTCAATGCCGACACGATTTATCTGAATCAGTTCATCAAGGACGCACAGAAAGGGATTTTCAAGGGCCTTAATAATGAAAAGCTGAAGACCTTTGGCCAGAAGCAGAAGTATTATCACGGCGTCCCGGAAATCTTCAAGAATCTTCAGCGCGTCGTCGAAGACAATCCCAAGTACCGCGAGTACAACATCAAGGTGGAGCATTACATTGTCAGTACGGGCATGTCGGCTATCATCAAAGGGTCGGCCGTCATGCCCTATGTTGAAGCCATCTGGGGCTGCGACCTCATTGAAGGGCTCGATGCAGAAAAGCATAAAATCATCAGTGAAGTGGGCTATACTATCGATAATACGACCAAGACGCGGGCCTTGTTTGAAATCAATAAGGGCGTGCCGCAGCATCCGGAAATCGATGTCAATGCCAAGATGTCCGATGCCCTGCGCCGCGTCGCTTTCCCCAACATGATTTATATTGCCGACGGGCCCAGCGATGTGCCGGCCTTTTCGGTAGTCAAAAAATTCGGCGGATCGACCTTTGCCATTTATCCCAAAGGAAACAGCAAGGCCTTCCGCCAGGTCGAACAACTGCGGGAAGATGGCCGCATCGATATGTATGCCGAAGCCGATTACCGTGAGGGTACGACGGCCTACATGTGGCTGACCCACAAAGTCGACGAAATCGCTGAACGCATCTACAAAACAGAAAAAGAAAGCCTGGAAGGCGCCGTCTCGGCTGCTCCCAGACATTTGGTGTGAGGTGTTTGAGGCTTGATAAAAGGTTCTCCTAATAGGAGAGCTGGCCGCCAAAGGCGGTCTGAGAGGTTTCTCTTTCAAGACCCGTTAGGGATTTGGAGGATTCTTCTAGCAAACAGGTCGGGAAATCGTACATATTCCGGTGCGGGCGCCCCGCGTGGCGCCCCTACAGAAGAAGGGGCTGTCGCACGAAGGTTTCTGCCATCATGCGAGGCCCCGTTCGCTTTGTAGTTTGTAGAAGCTGGTTTCAAATTTTTAACCATCCACTAACCACTAGCCACTAGCTGCTAACCACTTAAAAGGGCTTGTCGCACGTGCGACAAGCCCTTTTATCATCTCTGCAGTGGCGGCCGATGGCCGTGGCGTGGCGGTGGTGGCGGGCGATGCCAGCCCCAATCATTATAAAAAGGGCCGCCCCAACCCCAATTCCAATAGGTATCCATATACAGTTGGGTCATGTAGGCATTGTAGGCCATGCGCTGCAGGTCGGCCTGGGTGATGACGGAGATGCGGCGCGATGCCGTTTCTTTGACGTCGCCGACGGTCACGTCTGCCAGGATGTCTACTTGGCCCGTCTTGACGGGGATAATTGTATTGTCTTCTCCGATTTTGGCGACGGACTCATTCAGGCTCTTGGCCGTCAGGCCATAGGGGACATTGCCCGGCGTCTGCAGGGCGACGATGCCTTTGCTGCCCAGGGCCAGATAGCGCGGGTAGATGATGATGCGGCTCTTTTTCATCATTTTTTCAGCGCTGCCATAAATCAAGCCTTCGTGGGGCGTATCCATACGCCAGACGGCACTCTTGTCTTTGGCGACTAAGTATTCGCCAATCTGTTCTGTCGTTTTGTCGTCATAGGCCCGGACACGGCGGAAGTACTTGTCCGTCAGGTCTTTGTCGACGCGGAAATAATAAGGCCTGGTTGTTGTGTCCAGCCCGGTCCGCTGGGAATCGATGGTCTGGAGCAGCGTCGTCACGTCTTTATAGGTCGAGCCTTTGGTCAGGTAATATTTGTCGATGATTTTACCTGTATGGCCGGCTAACGGATCCGTAGGCACACTGGCTTTTTCTGCTGTTTTTTCAGCTCCTGTTTCGGTGGCCTGGGTCTGAACGGCCGCTTCGGCAGGTGCCGTTTTGGCCGTGTCTGCAGCCAGTCCTGTCAACGTCGTACACGTGCAGAACAAGGCGGCCAGGATAGCCTGTTTCCATTTTTTCACGATACCACCTCCTCATGCCTTTACTATAGCGCGCCGCTGCGGCGAGCGTCAATATGTCGTAAAGAATCTTATGGGAAATGCAATTATTTGTTCAATTTTACAAAAATGTTGCAAAATAAAAGTCAGTGGCTCTTAGGCTTACTCGCCCAAGGCGTAGAGGATGTCGGCTGCGGCAGCGTTCAGGTTGTAGCGGCTGGTGTAGCAGACGAGCGTGCCCTGGGAAGCGGCCTGCTGGCAGGCTTTGCGGACCAGGGCGTGGCCTGTATGGTTGGTGTTGATGATGAGTACGTCGGCGCCCTGGAGTTTTTGGACGTCGAAGTGCTTGTTTTCCAGGATCATCCAGTGCGGGAAGCGCGTGCGGACTTTGTCATGCCACAGGGCGCTGCCGCCGGCCAGACAGACGCGGAAGCCTTCCAGGGCCTTTTCCAGGCGCGACGTGTAGTCGTCGGGCAGGGGAAGGGCCCTTTTTTCGACGTCTTCCTGGGGACAGCGCGTTTCCCATTCGCGCAGGGATTGTTCCAGGGTCTGGACGTAGCCGTCATAACTTTCCTGCAAGGTCTGGTAATAGGCCTGGGTCTGGGCCAGTTCGTCGCGCAGCCGGGCGGCATTGTCGTCGGCGACGGGCGGCGTGTCGTCATAGACCAGGCGGATGACGCCCAGGCCCAGGGCGATTTGACCGGCCGTGTCCAGGACGCCTGCCAGGCTTAAGGCTTCTGCTGTGCTCGACGGTGTGTGGGGATGGCTCACGGCGATATGGCCGCGGACTTTGTGGCCGCCGATGGCTGTCGGCCGCGGGAACTGTTCCAGCGTTATCGTGGCGATATGACGCTGCTGTGCGGCCTCCGTGCGATACAGTTCGTAGACGGCTTTGCGCAGCGTGAAGGACTGCTGCATCAGCTGACACGTGCCGTCCATGTGGCCCGTTTGGTCCGGGAATTCGGCCGCGCCGTCATCCTGCATCTTTTTCCACAGCCGGGCTGTCGGTACGGCGCGGCCTGCCAGGCAGAGGGCTTCGCCATAAGGCAGAAAGCGTTCTTCGCCGCGGCACGACAGGCCTGCCACTTCATTGGTATACATAATCTGTGTGATTTTCATGATAATTCTCCTCGTATCTATAACTTATGTCTATTTTGAACCTCTCCCGCTTATAGAAGCGGGAGATTCTTGAGAAGGTTGCTGTTTAAGTTTCCTCCTGAAATCAGGATAGCCTTATTCTCAAAGGGCTGTCCAAAAGCCCCTTACACAGTCCTTCGAAATCGAAGTTCTGCTTACTTTTACGGAGTATGTTGGCGGCGCCGTTGATGTCGGCATTGGCCGTCCTGCCGTTGGCGAAGCGGTACAGGCCGCGCTGGACTCGTTGTCCACTGAACGTTCCTGTATAGGGGGTATCCGGCTGGTATACGGGAATGTCATCCAAATCCAGGCAGCTGGCCTGAGAGGTATACGATTCTTCCTGTTCCATATAGCTTATCCCGTAGCGTTCACACAGGTATTTCAAGGTACTACGCAGATAGCTCAAATTGATTTGAGTGAAATGCTGATTCGTCACTTTGCCCAGCTTCAGTCCGCGTTTGAAATCCCGGTTATAGCCGCAAACAAGGGTCCCTATCTGATGACTGATGCAAAAATCGAGGATATAGCGGGCTGTCTTGCGAAGGATGTCCTGCATCCGGAAATTGCGTTTCTTCGCTAACTGACAGAGCTGGTTCGTCGTCTTCTGGCCCTGCTTGGCAGCAATGCTTTGGAGTCTGGCTTTGCGTTTGTTCCAATACTGGTTGATAGATTTGAGTTTACGACCGTCCATGAGGAACGACGTCCCCGTATTGGTAACGCAGGCGGCCAGATTGTCCAGGCCCAAGTCGATAGCTAGGACACGGTCTGGCGAGGTTTTCACTGGTTCCGGGTCCTGTAAGTAGCAATACTGAATCTTGAAATACCGTCCGCCATACATGGGACAGATGCGGACTTCCTGAATCGTCTTATCCTTCAATTTGTCGGGAACAGGAATCCGAATCCGATGACCGTTATAGCGTTTCGCATATTCCCGGCTCATCGGCACTGTCAGGAAGCCATTTTTAATGTTGATGGCGTTCGTCGACAAGATGAGACTGAAGAGGCCCCCTTTTTCACGATAGTATGGCAGGCGAACAGCCTTTGAACCATAGTCACCGGACTTGACTTTCTGCAAAAGCCCAAGAAAAGAACGAAAACTGCGGTCGGCCATCTTCAATATCTGCTGAGCAACACCAGCCTGCAACAAGCCATAGTTTTCATTTCCCTTGCAGATGGGGTAATTTTCTTCGTACCGCAAGAATTGCTGGGTGTCGAAGTAATGCTGCCGAATCGTGTAGACGGCTACGTTATACAAATTATTGCTGTATTGGCACATTTCCCGGAGCATCGTATACTCTTGTTTCGACAAGCCGCGGATGACATTCGATTGCGTCAAGTACATCTAGGATTCACCTCCTCTGTTATCTACCATTATACCGTAGACGAAGTGAAAAGGCTAAGATGGAAAAGACATAGGGTGGATTTCGCAGGCATCGAACCTGCGAAATCCATCGCTATTCATCTCCTACCTAAAAGAGGAAGGAGTCTTCTGGCGAAACTATGATAAAGCAGGCCGTCCGCCTTGGATAGGGACGGAAACATCTTGTTATGAGGAAAAATTCGCTCCATTTATAGATATATGAAGAAAAAGTACAGAGTTTTTTGTGTCAAGGAGAAAAAATTATGATAGAATAAGGGGGTACATATACAGAGTATACTAATTTGAGGAGGTGCGCCGATAATGATGAAGCGGAATATCGTTCTCGTCGGCATGATGGGGAGCGGCAAGAGTCATATTGGCCGCAAGCTGGCTCAGCGCCTCGGCTGGCAATTTGTTGATACGGACCGGCGTATTGAACGGGCTGTGGGCATGACCATTGCCGAGTTCTTTGCGAGCTCCGGGGAAAAAGTGTTTCGCGAACGAGAAATCAATGTCCTGCAGCAAGTCAGCCGCTATCATGAAGCTGTCATTTCCTTTGGCGGCAATTTTCCTATGAATGTCGGCACTTATCGAATCCTGCATCGCCATGGGTTTATCGTCGCCTTATTGTCTGAACCGTTCCGCGTGGAAGAACGGGTCAGCCGCCATATAGGCAAGCGGCCGACTGTCGACTATGAAAATCTTCGTGATTTCGTCCACACGATGATGAAACAGTGGGAAGAGGTCTATCCGTACTGCGACTGCGTCATTGATACGACGCGCGGGGGAGCATCACAGATCGTCGAATCCATTGTCCATAAAATCAACGAAAGGCATGTGCAATTCATTGCCAGGGAAAAAAAGGAGATTGATGAAAAATGATCAACAAAATCGGAGTATTGACCAGCGGCGGGGATGCCCCCGGTATGAATGCGGCTATCCGCGGCGTCACGCGGTATGCCATTCAGAAAGGCCTCACGGTGGAAGGCATCATTCGCGGTTATGAAGGGCTGCTGAGTCATGAAACGCGTCCCTTGGGCCGTCGTGATGTCGGCGCTATCATCCATCGCGGTGGTACCATGCTTCGGACAGCCCGCTGCCTGGAATTCAAAGAAAAAGAAACGCAGAAAAAAGCCGTTGCTTATTTGCGTGAACTGGAAATAGATGCTCTCGTCGTCATCGGTGGCGACGGCTCCATGCGTGGTGCCCAGGCACTGAGCCGGTTGGGATTCCCGACGATTACGATTCCGGGAACCATTGATAACGACATGATGGGGACGCAGTATACCCTGGGCTTCGACACGACGGTCAACACCGTCCTGGAATCGGTCAATAAAATCCGCGATACGGCCTTCTCCCACGACCGCGTCGCCGTCATCGAAGTCATGGGCCGTGAAGCCGGTTTCATCGCCCTCAACGCCGGCATGGCTTCCGGTGCCGAAGCAGTCCTGGTTCCGGAACATCCCGTAGATTTGGCTGCCCTTTGCCGTCACCTGGAAGAATCGCACCGCATGAAGAAACTGAGCAGCATTGTCATCGTCGCTGAAGGCGCTGCCAAAGGGGCGGACGTCGTCGATTATATCAAGGAACATACGTATTTGTCGCCGAATCTGACCGTCCTCGGCTATGTCCAGCGCGGCGGGGCCCCGTCGGCTTACGATGCCATCATGGCCGGCCGTTTCGCTCAGAAAGCCGTCGACAGCCTGCTGGCTGGCACGTATAACTGCGTCGTCGGCCTCATCGACAACCGCGTCGTAGCGACACCGTATTCGGAAGCCGAAGCCCTGCGCTATCCCATCGACGAAAACCTGTTCCACCTCGTCCATCTCCTGGGGAGATAGGCGTTCGTGGCTCGTGGCCCGCTTGTGGAATTCCGTAAGGCCTCCCCTGTGAAGGGGAGGTGCTGCCTAAAGCGGCGGAGGGGTTCCTTTTCACTTGCATAAGACGATTATGGTGCAGGAACCCCTCAGTCAGCATTGCTGACAGCTCCCCTTCACAGGGGAGCCGGGATAGGTTCGTAAGGAGCTGTCTTCATGATGGCTCCTTTTTTGCGGTATTTTTCTTTTACTTATATGGCCCCTACATAGATGCCTTGGGCGTCTAAAATGCGTTGACATCTTATAAATATGCACGTATAATAGAGTAGCGTATATATTATCATATGTTATAGAGTGTCATTTAGAGGAGTGTTATCATGTCGTTTGATTTTAGTCTGATTTGGAACTCATTGCCCCTGTTGTTGGCAGGTGCCGGTGTCACTATTGAAATCACGGCAATCGCTGTCGGCCTGGGTTTCATTTTCGGCCTGATTACCAGTGTGTGCCGCTTGTCGGGCGTCAAGATTTTACAGGTCATTGCCGTCTGCTACGTCAATATTATCCGTGGTACGCCTATGCTGGTCCAGATTTTCCTGATTTATTTTGCCCTGCCGATGGTCATTGGCGAACGCATCAACCCCTTCGTCGCTGCCGTCGCTGCCTGCTCGATCAACAGTGGTGCTTACGTTTCGGAAATCTTCCGCGCCGGGATCCAGTCTGTCGACAAAGGCCAGATGGAAGCCGGCCGTTCCCTGGGCTTGTCGTGGATGCAGACCATGCGCTATGTCATCCTGCCCCAGGCTTTTAAACACGTCATCCCGCCGCTGGGCAACGAATTTATTTCCATGACCAAGGAAACGTCCCTGGTTTCGGTCATCGGCTTTGAAGAATTGACCCGCCGCGGCCAGCTCATCATCGCCAAGACCTATGGTTCTTTTGAAATCTGGCTGACTGTCGCTGCTATTTACCTGGTCATGACTTTGACCATTGCCCGTCTCGTAAGCTATTTGGAACGGAGGTTCGCAACGGATGATAGAAATTAAAGGTTTGAAAAAAAGTTTTGGCAAGCACGAAGTCCTGAAGGGCATCGACTTGACCATTCAAGATAAAGAAGTCGTCGTCATCATCGGCCCGTCCGGTTCCGGCAAGAGTACGATCCTGCGCTGCATCAACTATCTGGAACAGCCGACGGCTGGGGAAATCATCGTCGACGGCATCAGCATGAGCGATGCCAAGAGCATCAACAATATCCGCAAGGAAGTCGGCATGGTTTTCCAGCGCTTCAATCTCTTCCCGCACATGACGGTCTTGCAGAACATCATCTTGTCGCCCATGAAGACCCGCGGTGAAAGCAAGGATGAAGCGACGAAGACGGCTATCCAGCTCTTGGAAAAAGTCGGCCTGGCCGATAAGAAAGACGCCTATCCCGAAACTTTGTCCGGCGGTCAGCAGCAGCGTGTGGCCATTGCCCGCGCCCTGGCCATGAAGCCGAAGTTCATGCTCTTCGATGAACCGACATCGGCATTGGACCCGGAAATGGTCCGCGAAGTATTGGACGTCATCAAGGATTTGGCCAAAGACGGCATGTCCATGGCCATCGTCACGCACGAAATGGGCTTTGCCCGGGAAGTCGCCGACCGCGTCCTCTTTATCGACGAAGGGAAAATCCTGGAACAAGGGAAGCCGGATGACATCTTCTTCCATCCGAAAGAAGAACGGACGAAACTGTTCTTGTCGAAGATATTGTAGGAGAAGTGCGCCCTAGGGGGCGCACGCAGTTCGCAGGCCGCAGGCCGCAGGTCGCGGGTCGCAAGCTGCAGTAGGGGCTCGCACGTGGCGAGCCCGCTTCCGCATATGTCTGATTTTCCTAACCAGCTTGCCAGGAGAATCATCCAAATTCCAAACGGATCGCCCACGTGGCGACCCTTACAGTGAAAAAGAGCTGACGCATGAAGATAAAATTGATGTGACCCCAAAAAGTTAGACCTTGGTAACGAGACTGTTTTTACTGTCTCGTTACTTTTTTATGCTGTCTGTCGGAAAATTCTGTATTGGACAGGACTTTTCCAACCT
>NZ_JBKKJR010000005.1:0-114627 GCF_046614755.1 Megasphaera indica | reverse complement strand
TCGATATCGGTCTTGGCATAGCTGTTCCGGTCCCCGCAGTAATGAAGCTGGACGGCATACTCTTTTGTCTTATGCAGGAAATACTCGGTTTTTTCCATTGCCTTTTGTAGTGGCGTCTTACGATGGCCTTTGCCATGGACGAATACGACGTGCCCTTCGCGTTGAAGCCGTTTCAGTTTTCCCAGCAGCCGACGTAAATGGTACCGATGGACAGCGTGGGTATGAAGCACTTGGATGCCAAAGAGTTCCTGGGTCTGGAGAATAAAGCCCGGAATCGCTGCTAATACTTTGGCCTGCCGTTTCGTGACACTCTTCTTCCAGACAAAGGTGTATTTATTGGCAACAGACTCGATTTTTGTCCCATCGATGAACAAGTTCTTCAGCGATAAGGCCCCGGCCTGAACCAAGACGGCATCCATGTCGGCAAACAAGGTCTGGCTGCATGCCGCCATATGATGAGAACGGAAACGGGCGATAGTCGCATGATTGGGAATGGGTTTCCCTTCCAGCAGATATTGGAAATTCAAATCTCTTCGGCAGGCTGATTCGATACGGCGGGAACTGAAAATCTGGTTCATGCTGGCATAAATGACGATGGCCAGTAACTGGCGTGGTGAAGCCTGATTTTTCTCGATACGAGAATACGTATGGTACAGTGGTGATAAATCCATCCTTTCTATGAGCAGCTTCACTAACCGCACGGGATCGTCATCTGGAATCTGGAATGAAATATTCAAGGGAAGTGACAGTTGATAAGGCGCTTCCCATATTGTATAATTAACATGCGTATTTAGTGTCTTCATAACTCTATTTTACGCGCAGTCCCGGGCTTTTTACAGTCCGGGATTTGCTTTTTTCGGATTTTTTGTTTAGCCCTAATGGATACGGCTGCCTGGCCCCTGGTGGGTGACATTGCGGGAACGTCCTCGGTCCGGCATGGTCCGGATAGGCCGTGCCGGATGCCGTGCGTGCTATTTGCGTCCGGCGTGCTGCTTTGTTTGAGCGCAGCGAGTTTCAGCACGCCAGCAAATGGCACTCTCGGCAAGAGGAGTGGAGCACGCGAACCCGCCAGGGGCCAGGTGGCCGATGCCAACCTCTTCAGAAGAACCCCTCAGACCGCCGTTGGCGGCCAGCTCCCCTATGAAGGGGAGCCTTTGGGCGCTCCTGCGCCTGATTTCCAGAGTCTATTGCGGCAAAGCCGCTTCTAAGTCCGAGCAAACAAATCCCGAAGAATGACTATAAAGCTATGATATTTTTGCATACAGAAAAAGAGCCTGTGCACGATTACGTGCGACAGGCCCTTTTTTATTTACTTATCATATCGTCTGAGGCGAAGCCCGTGCGATTGGCGTAGTCGCCTTCCAGAATTTGGACGGGGACGAAGCCGTTCTTGTCTTTGTCACCGGTAATCTGGATGCGCGTCGGCTTGGCAAAGACCAGTATCTTGTCGGACCGGACGAGGGAGCGGATTGTTTCCATATCGCGGTCGTGGCTGGCTTTGAGGAAGGTGGGAATGGTCGTCTCGTCGGGGATGACGTAGGTCCCGCGCATCATGAGGTAGCGGCCGCTGTTCGAGGGCAGGCGATTCTTTTCCTGCTGCGCTTCTTTTTCCTCGTCGCTCAGTTCCGGGACACCGCTGGCTGAATAGCGGGAGAAGTTGACATTGGTTTGTTCGGCTTCTCCATAGCGGTGGACGTAATAGATGGTGATGAACAGGCAGAAGATGACGAAGGGCAGGAAGAGCATCTTCGTGTAATACGTCAGTTTGGCGTATTTGGCTTCCTTTTCTTCCCGCGCTTCCCGTTCTTCCCGCGTCTCGACGACTTCTTCCGGCTGGCCCTGGAGGGCACCGGCCAGGATGGCCGACAAGGGGATACCGTAGCTGGAAATGGGATAGAGGTTTTCCAGCCAGTTCAGGCCGCAGATGCAGGCCATGGCCCGGCTCAGGGCATTGTCCATGTCGACGGGGATCTTCATGCGGTGCAGGATCGACGTCAGCGAATCATTGGCCAGGTTGGGCATGTACGTCGAGGCCAGGAATTTCAAGTCCCGGATGTAGACATCCTTCAGGGGCAGTTCCCGCCCGGATGCTTCATAGCTGGCCTTGATGGCCGGAAAGAGCCGTTCCGAGCGGTAGGCAGAGAGGACGGCGTCTTTGAGGAGAAAGGCAATGTCTTCATCCCAGACGACATCGAAAGGCTTGCTGTCGGCCAGCATGGCTTCCGTCAGGTTGTGTGCCTGGACCGGGCCTTCCCGGGGCTTGATGAAATAGGAAATGCCGTGGACATTGCCGTCGCTGATCCAGGCCAGCGCCAGGCGGCAGATACTGTTTAAGTTGTCGTTGGCCAGGTCCGCTGCGATGGCGATGGACGAATTGACCTTTCGCCGGCGCAGCGATTCCAGCGCCTTTTGTGTATTCGCATCCATGGCGGGTATCCTCCGTGAATCGAGTGGTTTTAACGGCCTCGCTGTTTATAGTAGGGGCGGAACGTGCGCCGCGGCCGCTTAGGCGTTTGTTTGAGCTTGAAGTAGTTGTGCTTGACTGTGCTGTTCTTTTCGTCTGTAAAGGTATTGACGTCGAAGAGTTTCAGCGATTCGATGAAGGGAACGAATTTCTTGTAGCCGAAATTGCGGACGTCGAAGTCGGAGAACTGCTTGCTCAGGAGATTTCCCAGGGTACCCGAGAAAATCCAGCCGTTGTCGTCGGAATTTTCTTCGGTCAGCTTGATGAGCGCCTGACGGATGGTGGAGAAATCTTTCCCCGGTGTCTTGCCGTGGAGGGGCATCGTTTCCGGCGGTGTCAGCGGACGGGCTGCCGGCGTTTCGCTGGCATGATTATCGGCTTCTGGCTTTTCGGCCTTAGCCTGCGGACTGGTATGTTCGGCCTGGGCTTCTTCATGGTCCGTGCCTTCGTGGTCACCGGCTTCGTGTTCTTCGGCTTCTTCCCAAAGGACGTCGAGGTAGAGGAACTTGTTGCAGGCCGAGATGAAGGATCGGGGCGTCTTGCTTTCGCCCATACCGAGGACATATTTCTGCGATTCCCGCAGGCGCGAAGCCAGGCGGGTGAAATCACTGTCTGACGAGACGATGCAGAAGCCGTCGAGGTTGCTCTGGTACAATAAGTCCATCGTGTCGATGATGAGGGCCGAGTCGGACGAATTCTTGCGGATCGTATTGCTGTACTGCTGGACGGGCTGGATGGCGTTATCTAAAATGGTATTGCGCCACGACGCCATCTGGGGCGTCGTCCAGTTGCCGTAAATGCGTTTGTAGATGACATCGCCGAGATTATTCGCTTCAGATAAGATGACGTCGATGTATTTGCTGGAAATATTTTCGGCGTCGATGAGGACGGCGAGTTTCATTTCTTGATTCATAATTTGATTACCTCTGTTTACATTACTTTTTTATTATATCATCATCCATAATAACTGTGCTATAATAAAACCAAGGCTGGAACGAAGGCGTTTATCCTTCGCCAGGCCTATTTTTTTTAAGAAGGTGATACGCGTGAAAATGGAACATATGGCGCCTTTCTGCGTCGTCGCAGCCGGTATCTGCTGGGGCATCATCGGCCTGTTTACCCGCCAGCTGTCGGCCTATGGCCTGTCGCCCTTACAGATTACCTTTGGCCGGGCCCTGGTCACGGCCATCGCCATGGCTGGCGTCGCCCTATTCCGCCAGCCCCGCAGCCTGGCCATTGCGCCGCGGGATATCTGGATGTTCCTGGGGACCGGCCTGGGGAGCATCGTCTTTTTCAATATCTGCTACTTCACAGCCATCGAATTGACGACCTTGTCCGTCGCGGCTATCCTGCTCTATACGGCGCCGAGTATCGTCATGGTCTTTTCTATCTTCCTTTTCCATGAACGCTTTACGCGGCGCAAGGGGTTCTGCCTGGTCCTGGCCTTTGTCGGCTGCGTCCTGGTCAGCGGCTTAGGCATGGGGCATGTCGAGGCTGCCGGTATCCTGGCCGGTCTGGGCAGCGGCTTCGGCTACGCCCTCTATTCCATTTTTGGCCGCTATGCCCTGGCGAAATATGAACCCCTGACGGTCACGGCCTGGACCTTCATCATCGCGTCTTCAGGGCTCCTGCCTTTCTGCCATTTCGGCATGATCCTTTCCCTGGCCGCCGCCGTACCCTATACGGGCCTCCTCTTTGCCCTTCTCGGTCTGATGTCGACGGCTCTGCCCTTTGGCCTCTATACGATGGGCCTGAAGCATATGGAAGCGGGCCGGGCATCTATCCTGGCCTCCGTGGAACCGCTGACGTCGACAGTCGTCGGCATCGCTATTTTCCATGAAGCCCTGACCCTGACCGGGGCGGCCGGCATGGCCTGTATCCTGGGGGCGGTCATCCTCCTGGCCAGGTCCGGATCCGCTAACGGATGAATTCAAAGCGGAATTTCCGGCCCGGCGTGATATAGTCGAGGAGAAATTCTTCGTTCGGCACGACTTTGGCGACGATGTTGGTCCGCTCTTCCGGCGGCAGTTCACATTTGACGATCTGGACTTCGCCCATATAACGCAGGAAATCGGCGTTGTCCAGGGTGATGTCGCCGCGGTGGAGACTGCGGAAGATGTCGCTGTCCGGTTCGATGATGCGGCCGTCTAGATGAGCCCGGCTGCCATTTGCGCGGATGACATCCCGCGACGGGTCGGGCCGGGCCGTGAAGGTATAGGACAACAGGTCCTGGATGTGCGGTTCCCGGCTGAGGAGTTTGGCCTTGATGACGACGACGTCCGTTTCTTCCCGGCCGGCCCGGGCCAGGTCGCGCAGTTCTTTATCGGCTGGCTTGTCGTCGCCGATGAAGACGGACTGGACGCCCAGGGCGGCCAAGTGGCGGGCTGCCAGGCTGACGTCCTGATGGCGGTGGAATTCCAGCGTCGGCAGGCCTTCATACAGCGGTGCCCGTTGGCCGGCCTGGCTGGCGACGAAGGCGCCGACGGACAGGCCATAGGCGTGGAGCCTGTCCGTCTGGGTCTTGAAATAGTCGAGGGCCAGGCCCGTGTGGGGACGGGGATAGAAGTTGTGCAGGCTGTCGATGTGGTCCAGCTGGGCGCCATTCTTCTGGAGGTCTTCCAGGTCTTTCTGGGTCAGCGTCGACGCGTTGACCTGGACGCGGACGATGTGGCTGTACATAGCCAGCTTGGCTGCATCGAAACCGTCGTCAAAGCGGACAGTTGTAATGCCCAGCTTGGCGATAGCTTCCGGATCGAAACGGTCCATGCCCAGGCAGGCTGCCGAGGCCGGCGATACGTCGGCGACGATGTCGAGCTGACATTGCCGGGCTGTGTCCAGGACGGCCTGCAGTTCCTTGCGGAAGGCTGCCGGGTCCGTTTCGGGGATGTGGAATGACGTAAAGAGCCGCGTCATCCCCAGGGCAGCGGCCCGTTCGATGCGGGCCGTTTTTTCTTGGATCGTCCCTCCCAGGCCGGGATAGACGGAAATACCCGTTTCCATTTATTCACCCTCCTTCGGGTCGTCGAAACCCAAGAGCCAGGTTGCAATGAAGCCGGCCACGTAGGCTGTGACGAGTCCTAATAAATACATGGGGATGTTGTCCGTACTGGCTGCCAGAGGCAGGCCGGAAATGCCGATCGTCGCGGCGCCGACCATGTAGGCGGCCTGGACGGCGCCGCCAAAGGCCCCGCCGATGCAGGCCCCGATGAAGGGCTTGCCCAGGGGCAGGGTGACGCCGTAGATGAGTGGTTCGCCGACGCCCATGAGGCCGACGGGCAGGGCCGAGGCGATGGTCTTGCGCAGGGCCTTGTTCTTCGTCTTGGCATAGACGGCGATAGCCGCGCCGACCTGGCCGCCGCCGGCCATGGCCAGGATGGGCAGGAGAATGGTCACGCCGTAGCGCGATAGGAGTTCCGCGTGGATCGGCGTCAGGCCCTGATGGATGCCGACCATGACCATGGGCAGGAAGGTCCCGCCCAGGATGAAGCCCGTCACGGCGCCGCCGGTCCCGATGGATTCCGTCGCTGCATAGCCGATGGCTTCTGACAGATAGCCGCCCAGGGGCTGGCAGAGGAAGAGGGCCACGAAGGTCGAAATGACGACGACCAGGAAGGGCGTGACGAAGAGGTCGAACATATCCGGGACGAGGCGGTGGAGCTTCTTTTCCAGCCACGATGAAAAGAAGACGACCAGGAGGACGGCGATGATGCCGCCCCGGCCAGGGACCAGGGATTCGCCGAAGAGATTGATCTGAGCCAGGTTCGGATGGCTGAGGATGGCTGCCATGACGCCGCCCAGCATGGGCGAGCCGCCGAATTCCTTAGCCGCATTGATGCCGACGAAGATGTTCAGGCCATAAAAGGCGGCATTGCCGGCAATGGCCAGGACCTGCATCAGCGGCTGGGCCGCCAGGGACGGGTCCATCTTGAAGGCCACGTTGAGCAGGCCCGTGATCAGGCCGCAGGCGATGAAGGCCGGAATGATGGGCACGAAGATATGGGCGATTTTCTTCAGGGCCAGTTTGGCCGGCGTCGCGTTCTTGCGGCGTATTTCTTCGTGAAGGGCCTGGCCGTCGAAGGGCCCCTGCTTATCGTCGCCGGCATCTGGCGCAGCGGCCGCCGGCTGTTCTTTACGGCCTGCTTCGACTAAGGGGGCAAAGGCCTGGTATAGTTTGGTCGCCTTGCCCGGGCCGACGATGATCTGCCATTCGTCACCGGATTTGTTGATGCCCATGACGCCGGGCAGTTTGGCCAGGTCGTCTTTGCTAAAGTGTTCATCCTTTACGGTCAGGCGCAGGCGGGTCATGCAATTGTAAGCCTTTTCGATATTGCCTGCCGGACCGGTGATATCGTAGATGGCCCGTGCCAGTTTATCGTAATCCATGGGCAGCCTCCTTGAGGACGGCGGCGACATAGCCCTGGGCCGCTGTCAGGCGGTCTTCGGCTTCGCTGGCCGGGATGTGCAGGAGGACCATGACGATGGCCGTCTTGGCCCGGCCCTGACTTTCCCTGAGGGCTTCGATGGCCTCCTGGCGACTGCAGCCCGTCGCCGTCATGACGATGCGCCGCGCCCGTTCTTCTAATTTCTGATTGGACGACTTGACGTCGACCATGAGGTTGCCATAGACTTTGCCCAGGCGGATCATGGCGCCTGTAGACAACATGTTGGCGATCATCTTCTGGGCCGTGCCGGCTTTCATGCGCGTCGAGCCCGTGACGACTTCCGGGCCGACGACGGCACAGAGGTCGATGTCGGCACAACGGCCGATGGCCGAATGAGGCGAACAGTCGATGGCGATGGTAGCGGCTCCGACCGAGGCCGCATAGGTCAGGCCGCCGACGACATAAGGCGTCCGGCCCGAGGCGCTGAGGCCGACGACGACGTCGTCAGCCGTCAGGTTTTTGTCTATCAAATCCTGCCGACCCAGCTCCGGCGAGTCTTCAGCCCCTTCTTTGGCCCGAAAGATGGCTTCATAACCGCCGGCAATGAGGCCCTGGATGCGTTCCGGGTCGGTGCTGTACGTCGGCGGACATTCGACGGCGTCGAGGATGCCCAAGCGGCCGGACGTGCCCGAGCCCATATAGAACAGGCGGCCGCCGCGGCGCAATTTATCGGCAATGGTGTCGACGGCTTGGGCGATGGCCGGGATGATGGCGCCGACGGCATCGGCGACTTTATGGTCTTCTTCATTTATGATGCGCAGCATATCTTCGGTCGATACGCTGTCGATATGCTGGCTATGGCTGTTCTGCTGTTCCGTAGCCAGGGTTTCTAAATTTATCATGCTTGATTCCTTTCTTTCATGCAGTCGTGGCTATTGCCGCTTGGGAACAATATACACATCTCTAATTATAGAGAGTGTTTGAAAGACTTGCAATAGGCCTTTTTTTCATGAGCCAGCACCTTTATTTTTTTGCCGTTTCATGGTATGATTAATCTGCACGCAGCAGACCTGTGTGCCCTGTGCGCCCATAGCTCAGCTGGATAGAGCAGCAGTTTCCTAAACTGCGTGTCGGATGTTCGAGTCATCTTGGGCGCACCATTTTTTTATCTTGAATACAATCTAATCATTTTATAATCCGGAAAGGTGGGTCTCCTCATGTCCGATACCAAGAACCGGCTGGCTTCTTTCCATGAAGAAGTCATGCATGATGCCGATTATACCCTGGCTGAAGCCGTTGCCGAAGCCAAACGCTGCCTGAATTGCAAAGTACCGCAGTGCCGCAAAGGCTGCCCCATTGAAAATGAAATCCCTCAGTTCATCCATGCCATGACCCTGGGCGATTTCGGCGCCGCTGCTGAACACATCTATCACCGCAGTGATTTGCCGGCTATCTGCGGCCGCATCTGTCCGAGAGAAAAGCAGTGCGAAGGCCACTGCGTCCTCGGCAAAAAAGGCAAACACGTCGAAATCGGCAAACTCGAACGCTTCGTAGCGGACATGGCCCTGGACGGCGGCTTCCTGCCGCAGCCGGTCAGCCGTAAAACAGAAGGTCGTGTGGCCATCATCGGCTGCGGCCCGGCCGGCATGGCAGCTGCGCGGGAACTGGCTGGCCGCGATTACGATGTAACCATCTTTGAAGCCGCTTCCCAGCCCGGCGGTACCATGACTTACGGCATCCCGACTTTCCGGCTCCATAAGGAATTATTGCAGCGCGAAGCCCAGGCCCTGACGGCTATGGGCGTCACCATCGAATATAACGTCAAAATCGGCGTCGACAAATCCCTGGACGAACTGCAGCGTGATTTCGATGCCGTCTTCATCGCCATCGGCACGATGAATGCCTGGAACCTCGGCGTGGACAACGACACTATCGACGGCGTCGTCGATGCCGAACAGTTCCTGCGCGATGTCCAGCGCGTCCAGACCGGTGAAGTCGAACTGGCAGACCTGCCCGTCCAGAAAGGCGACCAGGTCATCGTCGTCGGCGCCGGCAACGTCGCCATCGATGCGGCCCGCACGTCGCTGCGCCTCGGTGCGGACGTCAAGATCGTCTACCGCCGGGCTGAAAAGAACATGAAGTGCCTGCCGTCGGAATACGAAGAAGCCAAGGCCGATGGCGTCCAGTTCCAGTTCTATTCGGCACCGAAAGCCGTCGTCGGGACGGACCATGTAGAAGGCCTGAAATACGAAAAACAGCAGATCCTCGAAGATGCCACCATGGTACCGACGGGAGAATTCGGCGTCGTCCCGGCCAATAAGATCATCGCCGCCATCGGCAACAAGCCGGAACTGTCCGTCGTCAAAGCTCTCGGCGTCGATGCCAATGACGATGGCTACATCGCCGTCAAAGACCTGCCTTATGGCCTGACCAGCAAAGAAGGCGTCTTTGCTGCCGGAGATATCGTCCACAAGCCGCAGACCGTCGTCCTGGCCATGCGCGAAGGGCGTAAGACTGCCGAAGGTATCGACCAGTACCTGAAAGCCAAGAAAGTCTTGGCTGCTGCCAAAGCATGAGGAGGCCCCTATGAGTGAATTGACACGACAGATATTGAAAGCCAATGAAAATTTTGTCAAACAATCCCTGTCCCAGGGCGGTTTCGATGAGGTCAGCAAGTACCCGAGCCGCAACCTGGCCGTTCTGACCTGCATGGACACGCGCCTCTTGAGTTTCCTCGAACCGGCCATGGGCCTCGCCCGGGGCGAAGCCAAACTCATCAAAGTCGCCGGTAATACGGCTTTTGAAGACTTTGACAGCGTCATCGGCAGCCTCATGGTCGCCGTCTACGAATTGCACGTCCACGACATCATCGTCATGGGCCATGACGACTGCGGCATGCTCAAGACGACGGCAGACAGCCTGTGCCGCCATATGGCCGAAGAAGGTATTGACGAAAAGGCCATCGCCGCCGTCCGGCCCAAGCTGGAACAGTGGGCCGACCCCATTACCGATATCGGCGCGTCTGTCTGCGATACGGTCCGCCGCCTGCGGGCCAATCCCTACTTGCCTTCATCCCTTACGATTTATGGTATGGTCATCCATCCGCACACCGGTGAAATCCGCGTCGTCGATGATGGAGAAGGCCAGGAACAGGAGGTATTATGAGTCTGGTCACACAACGAATGAAAGACCACGCCGCCGTCCTCGAGGCGACGATGGATTTGATCCCGGATATTGAAAAAGCCGGGGCTCTGTTCAAAGAGGCCCTGGCTTCTGGTCACAAGATACTTTTTTGCGGCAACGGCGGCAGTGCTGCCGATTCCCAGCATTTAGCCGCGGAAATCGTCGGCCGCTTCCAAAAGGAACGGCGCCCGTTCCCGGCCATCGCCCTGACCGTCGACACGTCGATCCTGACGGCCGTCGGCAATGATTATGGCTTCGATACGGTCTTTGCCCGCCAGGTCCGGGCCTTAGGCGAAAAAGGCGACGTCCTGGTCGGCATTTCTACGTCCGGCAACAGCCAGAACGTCCTGGAAGCCATCGATGCAGCCCGTGAAAAAGGCCTCACTGTCATCGGCCTGACCGCTTATGGCGGCGGCAAGATGAAGGAGGCCTGCGATATCTGCCTGGCCGTACCGGCCAAAGTGACGGCACGGGCCCAGGAAATGCATATCATGATCGGCCATATCCTCTGCGAAATCGCTGAGGAAGACATGTAATCAGCCGACGATTTGCTGGAACTGTTTGTTGTTCCGTATCTTATCGAAATGGCTCTGCGTCCGGGCTGCCTGGCGGACGTCTTCACCGCCCAGGTCGATGGCCTGCTTCAGATAGGGCAGGGCCTGGTCGGCTTTGCCCAGGTCGCCGTAGATGGTGGCGATGCCGTAGTAACTCCAGGTATTTCCCGGGTCGGCGGCGATGACGTTCTTGAAATACGTCAGGGCCTTGTCGTATTGGCCGTCAATTTTATAGGCTAAGGCCAGGTTGTAGAAAGAAGCGACGTCTTTCGGGGCTATTTTCAGCGCTTTTTCAATGAGCTCGATGCCCTGGGAGACGTCGTTTTTGCTGCCTGTGCTGTTGCCGCGCATGGCCAGGGTGACGCCCTTATTGCTCAAGGCCTGATAGTTGTTGGCGTCGAGGGAAAGGGCCTTGTCGAAATCGTTCAGTGCCCCGGCATAATCGCCGGCCTGGTATTTTTTCAGGCCTTCGTCGCTGTAAGCCTGCGAATCGGCCTGGATGGCCGGTGCTGATGGAGCCTGTACGTCCTGTGCCGTCTGAGCCGGCTGGGGCTGGGATGGCTGTGTACTGCATCCGCCGCTCCCGGCAGCCAGGGCCAGCAGGAGCAGGATGGCCAAGTGTTTGTTCTTCATGTTCATTCTCCTGTTCGTCAATATGGAAATCCTATGAAACATATCATCAAAAAAGGGGACATCGTCCTCATCATTACGCTGCTCGTCTTATCTTTCATCCCGGAAGGCATCTTTTACCTGACCGGTAACGATGCGTCTGTGAGCCGGACGTATGCGGTCATCCAGGTCGACGGCAAGGTCTATAAAGAAGTTCCCTTGTCGGGCCACCATGGGACCGATGTCATCCCTATCCAGACCGAGGAGGGCTATAACCTCGTGGTCATCCAGGACGAGAGCGTCGGCATTACCGAAGCCGATTGTCCCGATAAAATCTGTATCAGTGAAGGCTTTGTCAGCAAGCCCGGTGCGACTGTCGTCTGCCTGCCGCACAAGGTGCTGGTCGAAGTGAAGTCCGCCGGCGATGACGAACCCGATGTCATTCCGGCCCATTAGAGGTACTTATGAAAAAGACATTTCACATTATTATCCTGGGCCTGTTCATCGCCCAGTCCCTGGTCTTATATGTCGTCGAAGGGATGCTGCCCGTGCCCTTCATCGCGCCAGGGGCGAAACTGGGGCTGGCCAATCTGATTACGGTCATCGCCCTCTATGCCCTGCCGCGTAAGCGCGACGTCTGCCTCATCCTGCTCGTGCGCATCATCCTGGCCACGGCCTTTGGCGGCGGCATCAACGCTTTCTTGTACAGCGTCGCCGGGGCGGCTTTCAGCCTGGGTGCCATGATGGTCCTGCAGAAGACGGGGAAATTCTCTATCATCGGTGTCAGCACGGCTGGCGGTATTTTCCACAACCTGGGCCAGGTCATCGTGGCCTCTTTGGTCGTAGAGAATATCAAGATCATGCTCTACCTGCCGATCCTGGCCGTCGCCGGCACGGGAACGGGCATCCTCATCGGCATTACGGCTATCTTCACCTTGCGCCATTTGAAGCGGCTGCCCATTTACCGGCGCATGCAAGAGGAAAATCAGGCGATTAATTGATTCGGATGGAGTCGAGTACTTCGTCAGCGAGCTTTACCTTATCTTCTTTGCTGCCGTCGCAGGCTACGACGACGATCCACGTCGCCGGGCCGTCGGCAAAGCCGATGAGGCGGGCCTTCATGGATTTATCCTGATACGTGAAGGTAAAGGTCTGGACGACGGCGTGCTGACCGCTGACCGTCGTCGTGTCCTGGCTGACCGAGACGTTCTGGGCGTCGATTTTCGATAATACGGCGCCGGCTGCGGCTTCGGCCGTCTGGTTGAGGCGCTGGCTGATGGCCTGGCCCTGGCTGATGTGCAGGTCGTCGTACATCTGCTGCGTGTCGATGCTGTTGGTATAGATGGCGATGTACAGGCCGCCGTCCATTTCACCGTACAGGCGGCTGCCCTTGAAGTACCGCTGGGTCAGCGGGTCTACGGGGACGGGGAAGTCGAGCTTCTGGAGATTTCCCGGCAGTTTCAGGGAAATGGCCGAGCCCATGCCGTCGACGCGGCGTTCTTTGAGGGTAATCGTATAGCAGGCCGTCAGGCTCAGGGTAAGGATGAGCAGGCATAAGGCCAGACAGAAGGAACGGATTCGGGTATGAGTCATGAGTGCACCTCGCGAAAGTTATTTGAAAGGCAGGTATCCCCAGGATACGAGCAGGTAAAAAGCGGGATATAGAATAAGTATATATAAGAGCTGTGTCGTAATGAAGGGCGCCATGGCCAGATTGACGTTCAAGTCGTAAAGGCGCTCCGTAATCAGGGCGTTGATGGCACAGGGCGTAGCCATGACGATGACAATCGTCCCCAGGAGCACCGGGTCCGACGTGAAGCACAAGGCCAGGAAATACGATGCCAGCGGCGTCAGGACCATCTTGATGGGAATGAGGTCCAGCGTCTGGCGGGCATAGTCCTTGAAGTGGGAAAAGTCGATGAGGTAGCCGACGGGGATGAGGGCTACCCAGGCGCTGACGTGGATCAGGGCCTGGAAAATCGTCGTCCCCGCAGCGGGCCTGGGGATGCCGGCGGCGTGTAAGGCCGTGCCGATGACCAGGGCTACGACGGACAACTGGTTCCAGTTGATGAAGATCGATTTCCAATTATCCTTGAAAAAGACAAAGAAATTGCGGTCCTTGCCGCCGTGCTGGTAGTAGTAGCCCATGGGGAAGAGGACGAAGAACATGAGCAGGTTCTGGAAGACGCCGATAATCTGGACGTAGGCATAGGACATTTCCCCGTAGAGAATGTAGCTGCACAGGCCGCCGAGCATCCCCGTGTTGGCCGGAATGGCGGCGATGAGGTAACTGCCTCGGTCGACGAAGGACGAGAATTTGCGCTGCCGTCCCAGCAAGAGGACGACGGCCAGCGGCAGGAGGCCGTTGAAAAAAGCGAAGAAAGGCAGGCTGAGCAAGTCCGTCCGCATGGGCAGGACCCAGAAGCTGAGCAGGGTCAGGGACGTCATGATGACGATGATGTTGAAGCGGATGAGCCAATTCGACTGGTCCGGCGTCAGCCAGCTCCGCCTTTTGGTGACATATCCGGCAATCATGGGCAGGATGATGTCTGTGAAAATATAAACCATCCGGAGTGTCGTATCTTCCATGGCCGGATTCCCTCCCTTTACTTGCGGGCAGCGCGGAAGGCGTCGGCCAGGGAGAACGTCAGCGGTTCTGCCGGCTTGGTGGCGTCGATGATAGGCTGCATGATATCGCGGAATTCTTCTTTTTTCTTCGATAAGACGTAGAGCTTGGACGTGTTGCGGGCATCCCAGAGGGCGTCGTGCATCTGGCCGTCGAAGGTTTCTCCCAGGGTGCTGATGGCCTTGTCCAGGGAAATGACGTTATCCAGGCCCAGGAGGTTGCAGTAAATCTGCTGGAAGTTCTGCCAGTGGTCGAGCATCCAGCGGACGCGGTCGTCGTGCTCGTCGATTTCTTTGAGGCGGAGTTCGCAGTCCAGCTGGCGCCAGTCATTTTCACTCCAGGCGAACATTTCGTAGGCATTGGGGCAGCCTTCGTTGCACCAGGTCAGGAAATGGTCGAAGGCCTGGCGGAAATGGGGTTTCCCGGCCAGCATTTCCATGGTGATACCTGTCAATTCCTGACAGGTCTGATTCATGGCTGTCGTATATTCGGGCAGCACATATTCCTTATACGACGAGATTTCATTCCCGTCTTCGTCTATTTTGACAGCACCGATTTCGATGATTTCTCCTTTGCAGATGCGGCGCGCTTCCTTCTGGTCCCGGCCGATAGGGTTCATCTCGAAATCGACAAATACGGCTTTCATGAGAGTGTCTCCTTTCTGAATCTGATGACAACCATTATTATACCATAAGTAAAGGGCTTATCGCACGTGCGACAAGCCCTTTTTAGAGGATTCAGGCGGGCCGCCCTTTGGGCGGCCCCTACGAACCACTAGCCACTAGCCACTAACCACTAACTACTCGCTGCTAAAACGCCGGCAGGATGGTTCCCTGGAAGTGTTCTTCAATGAATTTCTTGATCGGTTCAGACTGGTAGATTGCCAAGACTTTCTTGTATGTTTCGTTGTTTTCGTCGCCCTGACGGACTGCCATGACGTTGGCATACGGCGAATCCTTCGATTCGACGAGGATCGAATCTTTCTGCGGGTTCAGGCCGGCCGGGATAGCGTAGTTGGTGTTGACGCAGGCCAGGTCCGTATCGTCGAGGGAGCGGGGAATCTGAGCGGCGTCGAGTTCGACGAACTGGAGGTTCTTGGGATTTTCGGTGATATCTGTTACCGAAGCGTCGACGGAGTTGCCGTTTTTCAATTTAATCAGGCCGGCCTGCTGGAGCAGGAGCAGGGCGCGGGCACCGTTGGTCGGGTCGTTCGGGATGGTGACTTTGGCGCCGTCCGTGACGTCTTTGATGTCTTTGAATTTATGGGAGTAAACGGCCATGGGCAGGATAATGGTCTTGCCGATGGAGGTGATCTTCAGGCCTTGTTTCTTGACGACGTTGTCCATGTACGGCTGATGCTGCATGGAGTTCATATCCAGGTCGCCTTCGGCCAGGGCCTTGTTCGGCTGGACGTAGTCGTTGAATTCGACGACTTTGATAGTAATGCCCTGTTTAGCTGCTTCTTTAGCGACTTCTTCCATGACTTCGGCATGAGGACCGGCAGTGACGCCCATCTTGATTTCTTTTTTGTCACCGGAAGCACCGGAATTGGAAGACGAACCGCAGCCGGCGGCAAAGAGGCACGTCGTCGTGATGAGAACGGCGGCGAAGAGTTTTTTTACTGTTGCGTTCATGTAATCATTTCCTTTCTGGATAACGGATAATAAGGGCTTGCCGGTCAAAAAGAAAAGCCGTCATACAGATGACGGCTCAATTTGCGATTCGTTCATCTGCCGGTATACACCGCTGGACTTGGCACCTATCCCGATAGGGGGTTGCCGCAGCGTCATCGGGCCATTCCCTCGACTGCTCTTGATGAAAGACAATGTATGGTTGTTGGTGTACATATTATCACCTGGAAGAGAATCTGTCAAGAAATATTGTGCTCCTTGAGGAAAATTTCTTTTTATGTTATAATAATACCGCTCATCGGAGGCTTATGCTCGTATAGTATAAAGCCGGATAAGATGTCACTTCAGTCCTGCAGCGGAGGAAGGGCGCGTACGTAAACGCGTCTTTCGATAAAGATGCAGGACAGGGTGGTTTCTTGTCCGGCTTTTTTTAGTGTGAGGTGACAGAAATTGATGAATAAACGAGATATCCTTTGGCAGATTTATAGTGCCAAAGCCTTTTACTTCCTCGGCGGTTTCGGTTTTACGTCGTGGGCATCGCTCATTCCCTTCCTGAGGCAGCAGCTGCAGATTCAGGACGACCACCTGGGGTTCCTCTTATTGGCCGTCGGCTTAGGCGCCCTGATCATGATGATGCTGGCCGGTTCCATTGCCGGGCGCCTGGGCTGCCGCCGTTCTTTGACCATCGCCGGCCTAGCCATTGCCGTCGTCCTGAACGTTCTCTGTTATGTGCCGGCTTATGCAGCGGCCTTGGTTATGGCCGTCCTCCTCGGTTCGTTCCTGGGACTGCTCGACGTCGTCGTCAACATCAACGGTATCTTCATTGAACGGAAAGTTCACAAGCGCCTCATGTCCGGCCTGCAGGCCATGTGGTCCCTGGGGAATCTCGCCGGCGCTGCCTTTTTTGCTTCCCTGCTCCACCTAGGCTTTTACTGGAAAATCGTCATGATTGCCGGCGCCGTCTTCATCGGCCTCTGCGTCTGCTTCTTTGCGCCCCATCTCCATGGGGAACGGCAGGCATCCGGCAAGGGCGCTTCCCTGGTCCTGCCCAAGGGGAAAATCGTCCTCATCGGCCTGGTCTGCACCATTGCCTTCCTGGTAGAAGGTTCTATCAACGATTGGAGCGGCGTCTTCATGACGACGGAAAAGGGCATCGACATTTCCCAATCCGGCTTGGGCCTGACCCTGTTTACGGCGTCGGCCTTCCTGGCCCGCCTGCCCGGTGACTCCCTGACCATGCATTTCGGGCCGCGGCGGCTGCTGGCCCTGTCCCTGCCCGTCGCCTTTGCCGGCTTCCTGGGCATCCTGCTCATCAGCGGCGGCCCCTTCCTGTTTGCATCGTACATCCTCATCGGCGTCGGCTGTGCCAATACCGTGCCGATCTTTTATTCCTCTTTGGGGACGCAGAAAGACATGCCCGTCGCCGATGCCGTCGCTGCCGTCAGCACCATTGGCTACGTCGGCATCCTCCTGGCACCGGCCGTACTGGGCTTCATCGGCCGGGCCTTCAGCCTGACCGCCTCCTTCGCCTTAGTCACGGCCCTCCTGATCATCATGTCCATCATGGCCATGCGGCTCTTGCGGGGGAAATAGTTTGTAGTTTGTAGTCGGGGATGTGTAAGAATCCCGTGACCGACTTGCGTAAACGGGCGCCCCACGTGGGCGCCCCTACTAACCCCTAGCCCCTAACCCCTAACCACTCAAAAAGCGGCTGTCGCATATGCGACAGCCGCTTTTTTTACGCATCAATCACTTTCCCCGGGTTGAGGATGTCTTTCGGGTCCATGGCCCGCTTGATGGTCTTCATGATTTTCAGTTCGCCTTTTGGCGTGAACTGTTCCATATATTTCAGTTTCTTGGCACCGATGCCGTGTTCACCGGCCAGGCGGCCGCCGACGCTGTAGGCATAGGCGTAGACCTGCTGGTGGAATTCTTCGACGTTCTTTTCCCATTCTTCGTCGCTCATATCCATCTTGCAGAGGACGATGTGCAGGTTGCCGTCGCCGATATGGGCGTTGATCTTGACTTCAAAGGGATAGTTCTTACCGATGTCCATGATTTTTTCAATGGTCCCGGCAATTTTATGTACCGGAACGACGACGTCGTCCGTGAGGAAGACCTTGCTCTGGAGTTCGACGGACGTCTGGCAGTTACGGCGCATATTCCAGACGCGGTCGTCAGCTTCCAGGACTTCGGCAGCGCCCGATTCTTCACAGATCGTGCAGACAGCGTCCATCTTGGTGTCCAATTCGTCTTCGTGGAACGTTTCGACGGTGATGATGACGTAAATGCCGTCGTCGTAGTGCGGCATGTCCTTGTAATGGCAGTAGTCAGCGCAGCCGCGGACGTAGGAATTGTCCATGTATTCGACGCTGGTCGGGTCGATGCCGGCTTTCATCAGCTTCGGCACCATGTGCAGGGCCTGGCGCGGGTCCGTGTAGATGGCCAGGACGTCGAAGCGGTACGGCGGCAGGGGGATGAGCTTGACTGTGACTTTGGTGATGATGCCCAGCGTCCCTTCACTGCCGATGATGAGCTGTTCCAGGTCGTAGCCGGTAGAGCATTTCTTGAGGATGCGGCCGCATTCGACGATATCCCCTGTAGGCGTGACGATTTCCAGGCAGTAGACCTGGTCGCGGGTGACGCCGTAGCGGACGGCGCGCAGGCCGCCGGCATTGGTGGCCAGGTTGCCGCCGATGAGGCAGCTTTCGGCGCTGGACGGGTCGCCGGCATACATGAGGCCGACTTTTTTGGCGGCGTTCTGCAAGTCTACCGTGCGGACGCCGGCTTCGACGGTCATGTACATGCCTTCTTCATTCAGTTCGATGATCTTGTTGAGACGGTCCATGCAGAGGACCAGGCCGCCGCAGACAGGGATGGCACCGTCGGCCAGGCTGGTGCCGCCGCTGCGGACGGTAATGGGGAAGTCGTATTCATTGGCCAATTTGACGATGTCCGAGATTTCTTGGGCATTGGCCGGCGATACGGCTGCTTCCGGGAGATGGAACATGGCCGGATTGGTTTCATAGTCTGTCTGATACTGTAAGAGCAGGTCTTTATCGGTCTTGACATAAGTCGGACCGGTAATGGCCTTTAATTTTTCAATGATTTCTGCCGTAATAGGCTGATAAGTTTTCAAGCGAAGGGCCTCCTTATAAAAATCGGTTGTCTTATTTTACCACGCCCGCTTTGCTTAGGGAAGGCATCAGAACTTGAAATCGATTGTTGCCGAGACGCCGACGCCCTGGACGCGGTTGAGGTTGGTGACATTCGTCGTCGCCATTGGGATGAGGGCATTGGCCCGGGCGATGCCGTTGAATTCCCCTTCCAGCTGAGCCACGGCCTTGACCTTTTCGACCTGTGCCGATGGGCCGATGACCTGGACGGCGCCGATATATTTACCCGTACCGACACTGACGATGGGGACGACTTTCGTCGCGTAATCCGTGCCGACGCCGTTCTTCATGAGCAGTTTGTTGAGGAAATCATTGATGGAATCACCGTATTTGGAAACGAGGACGGAAATGCCGCCGACTTTCAGGATAGAGCCGAGGTTGAAGGCCTGGACGGCCGTGCCACCGGCAAAGCCGAGGAGCGATGCAACCGTAACGGCTGCGATGAGTTGTTTTTTCATGGAAATACCTCCTAATTTACACTTTTTTGGGACTTGTGCCGCGGGCCAGCGAGGCCGCGACGGCGAGGAAACAGAGGACGGCCAAGATGACGAACGAAGCGTGCAGGGCGGCTACGACGCCATCCGCATAAGACGGCTGTTTGGCCGTCTCTGTCGTCA
The DNA here is from genome assembly GCF_046614755.1 of Megasphaera indica. Lineage (NCBI taxonomy): Bacteria > Bacillati > Bacillota > Negativicutes > Veillonellales > Veillonellaceae > Megasphaera > Megasphaera indica. Next base: position 95,385 of record NZ_JBKKJR010000005.1, on the reverse strand, counting down.
TGATGAAGGTGACGACGGCCATGCTCAGGGCCTGGCCGAGGTTGCGCGATAAGGCCAGGATGCTCGAAGCGATGCCGTGATGCATCTTTTTGACCGACCCCATGATGGCGCTGTTGTTGGGCGCGCCGAACAGGGCTGCGCCCAGGCCGATGAAGACCAGGAATGCGGCGGCGCCGCTGACGGGGATGTGCGGGAACAGGGCGAATGCCGTCAGCCCCAGGGCCGTCAGGACGAGGCCTATAGAGGCAATGCCCCGTGGGCCATATTTATCCGACAAGTCGCCGGCCCGGGGCGACAAGAAGGCCATGATGATGGGCTGGACTAGGAGAATGGCTCCGGATACAGCCGGCGGCAGGCCGAGGATGACCTGGAAATAGAGGGATAACAGGAAGGACACGGCATACGTGGAGCTGTACTGGATGAGGGCAGCCAGGTTGGACATGGAAAAAGTCAGGTTGCGGAACAAGTAAAGCGGCAGCAGGGGATGGAATGATTTCCCTTCGTGGATGACGAAGACGATGAGCAGGACAATACCAGTCCAGAAAAAGGCACTGTATTTTTCAAAGGACGACAGGCCATAAAGTGCGCAGAGAATCCCACTGACCGATAAGGCTGAACTGACCAGGTTGACGAAAGGCGCGCCGTTGGCATACCATTCTTCTTTGATGGGCCGGATGAAGGCATAAGACAGGACGATGGCCAGGGCTGACAATAGAAAGATGCAGCGCCAGCCGACGAACTGGGTTAGGGCCCCGCCGATGACCGGCCCCAGGGACAGGCCGAGATAGGTCAGGGCAACGGCCCGGCCGAGGATATGGCCCTGATGGGCTTCATCAGTCGTGGCCAGGAGCAAGGGCATGTAAGATACGTAGACGCCGGACAGGGCGATGCCCTGGATGGCCCGCAAGACGATGAGACCGGTCAGGGTCTGGGCAAAGGCCGCCGCTGCCGTAGCCATGGCGAAGACCACCAGCGAAAGGGAATACGTCCGCCGCCGGCCATGGACGTCGGACACCTTGCCCAAGGGCAGGAGAAAGGCCGCTGTCGTCATCAGGAAAATCGTCACGACCCAGCTCATGCGGTCCGGCGTGACGCCGAACTGGCCGGCCATGACGGGGATGGCGATATTGATGGACGTAGAAAGAAAAGGCCCGACAAAACTAATCAGGCAAATCGAGTAAAAAATCCGTTTTTCCGTCGACATATCCGCACCTCACAAAGTCAGTATCATACGTCTATTATAACAGATAACCAAGTAGCAGGACCTGTGGATTTACAAAAATATGAGCGAATAATGAGGTGGATTTCACATTTTATGAGGGAACATAAAGGGACTCTTCTCAATTTTATGGTTTTTATGGATTTAGGACTTAAAGGAAAAGTGGCTTGACTCATGATTATGAAGAAGAGTAACGACCTTTGCGGCCTGCAGTTTGCGAACTGCGGCCTGCGGCCTTTAAAAGAACCTGGCAATTTCTTCCGGCGTATCGACGAGGAAGCGGGCACCGTGTTTTTCTAAGAAGGTTTTGGAACGAAAGCCCCAGGTGACGCTGATGCAGTCCAGGCCTGCGTTTTTGGCGGTCTGGATGTCGATTTCGGAATCTCCGATGTAAACGGCCTGTTCCGGCGTGAGTCCTAAGTCTTTCAAGGCTTTGAGGACCATGTCCGGTGCAGGTTTTCGCCGTATCTGGGGCTGTTCGCCCAGGGAGAGATCGAAGAGACCCTGGAAGTAGTCGTCTGTCAGTTTCTGTACGGCCGGATCGGGTTTATTGGAGACGACGGCCGTCTGGATGCCGGCGCCCCGGAGCTGGCGGAGGAGCTGGCTGATGCCGGTGTATTCTCCCGTCTGGATGGCGCAGTGGGCGGCATAGTAGGGACGGAAGATGTCCTGGATGCGGCGGACTTCCTGGGCATCGACACGCGGTGTAATCGTATCGCCGTCCTGGCCGACGTATTCCAGCTGTTCGTAAGAGGCAATCCCCTTTTCAATGGCCAAGGCGCGGGTAATGGCCACTTGGACGCCGCTGCCGAAGAATTGGCGGACCTGGGCTGTCCCATAGGCATGGTCGTGACCTGTTTCGGCTAAGACGTGGTTCAAGGCGCTGGTCAGGTCTTCCAGGGTATTGAGGACGGTACCGTCCATATCAAAAATTGCGGCTTTATATGTTTTATGTTTCATATTCTTCTCCATGGTTACTTTATTTTTTGCCATTTTAGCGCAGGCTGCTGGCATAAATCTTTTCCAGGTTGTCGCGCATGCGGTCCAGGTAGGATTCGTCATCTTCGCTCGTTTCGATGGTATGGATCGTTTCGACGCGGGCACCGACTTCACGGGCCAGGGTTTCTGACGTCTTCGGGCTGACCATGTCTTCGACGAAGATGGTCCGCACGTCGTTGGCCCGGCAATAGTCGGCCAGGCGGGCCAGCTGGCGGGCACTGGGTTCGCCGCTGGAAAAGACGGATTCGACGCTGTGCTGGGTCAGGCCGAAGTCGCGGCAGAGGTAGGCAAAGGCAGCGTGGCCGGTGACGAAATCCTTGCGGGAAACGCTGGCGAATTTGCGGGCATATTCGTCTTGCAGGGCTTGGAGCTGTTTTTTGTAATTCGCCGCATTGTTGCGGTAATAGTCGGCGTTGGCCGGGTCGGCTTCAGCCAGGGCGGCGGCGATGTTAGATACTTCGATTTGGGCGTTTACCAGGCTCAGCCAGATGTGCGGGTCATAAGCGCCGTGTTCTTTGACATCTTCCTCATCGGTCAGGGCGATGGGCGTGACGCCTTGCGAGGCATTGACCGTATGGAGGGATGTATTCTTGGCTGCTTCAACGACTTTGGGTGCCCACGGTTCCATGCCCAGGCCGCTGTAAACGAAGAGCTGAGATTTACCGAGATGTTTAATAGTCTGCGTCGTCGGTTGGAATTCATGGGGCTCTGTCCCATCGGGGATGAGGGTGTAAACATCGACTTTATCACCGCCTACGGCTTGAGTGAACTCTTTCAGGGCGTCGAAAGTGACAGCGACTTTTAATTTCCCGTCATCGGGGACATCAGCGGCGGGACCACAGCCAGCCAGGCCGATGATGCATAAGCAGGCCGCCAGGACCATGCCGTAACGGGCCAGGCGGTTGAGGGTATGTAACAACATTGATAAGACCTCCTATGGCGTCCATCGTATCACGGGCGCCTTTTTTTGTCAATTATTTGCAAATGCCTTGCATTTTCGTTTGCGCAGGGCTATAATAAGGTCTCGAGATTACGACAAGGGAGGCAAGCTATGATTGATTTACAGCACGTTTATTTCGCCTATGAACACGGTCAGTACCTGTTAGAAGATGTCAACATGACCATCCGCGACGGCGACTATATTTCCGTCGTCGGTGAAAACGGCAGCGGCAAGAGTACGCTCATCAAACTCATCCTGGGCCTGTTGTCGCCGAGCCGGGGGGCCATTTCCAATACCTATCGCCATCGGGCCTATGTGCCCCAGCGCTTCGAGACGCTGAACAGCCAGTTCCCGATTACGGTCTGGGAAGTCCTCAACTGTTACCGCCAGGTCCTGCACTTGAAGCATAAAGAAATCATCCGGGACTGCCTGGAACAGATGAATGTCTATTCCCTGAAGGACCAGCTCATCGGCAACCTGTCCGGCGGCCAGTGCCAGAAGGTCCTCATCGCCCGGGCCCTCATGGGCCATCCGGACCTGCTCATCTTCGATGAACCGTCGACGGGGATCGATGTGCGCAGTCAGGAAGAGCTCTACCCGTTTATCAAGGATTTAAATGAAAATAAAGGCGTCACGGTCATTACGGTCGAACACAATCTGAAATTCGCTGTCCGCAATTCGACGAAGATGTTCCACGTCGTCGGCGGCCGCGGCCATTTCTGCTCGCCCAAGGCCTATCTCGATGAATACGTATCAGCCACGATGGGAGGGGATAAGTAATGTTTGAATATGCCTTTATGCAGAATGCTTTTATCGTAGCCCTGCTCATTTCTATCGTCTGCCCGCTCATCGGCATGTTCCTGGTCCTGCGCCGCTATTCCATGATTGGCGACGCCTTGTCCCATGCGTCCCTGGCCGGCGTGGCTGTGGGTCTCCTCTTTGACTGGAACCCCGTCCTCAGCGCCTTTGGCCTGACCAGTTTCTTCGGCATCCTCATCGAAGTCCTGCGACGCCGCTTCCGCCGTTATGCCGAGCTCATCCTGGTCATCATCTTATCTCTCTCCGTGGGCATTGCCATTACCATCATCAGTGCCGGCCTGGTCCACACGAATGTCGAATCCTTCTTGTTCGGCAGTATCCTCACCGTGTCGACGGGCGATGTCTACTCCGTCGTCGCCCTTAGCGTCATCTCCCTGGCCGTCATTGCCAGACTCTATCCTCAGCTGGTCATGCTGACCTTTGATGAAGACGGGGCGCAGATTGCCGGTGTCCGCAGCAAGCTCATCAACTATATCTTTGCCGTCCTGGTAGCGGCGACGATTTCCGTTTCTATCCGCATCGTCGGCATCCTGGTCATCAGCTCCCTCATCGCCCTGCCCGTGGCGACGGCCCTGCAGCTGCGCAAAGGCTTCCGGCGGACCCTCATTTACTCCGTCGTCTTCAGCTTCATCGACATCCTGTCGGGCCTGCTGCTGTCGTACTACATCGATGCGGCCCCTGGCGGCGTCACGGCCTTGACGTCAGTTGCCATGCTGCTTCTGGTCATTGCCTATAAAGAATGTGTCTTTTCCCTGCAAGAAAAGAGGCGCCGTCCATGAATGACGATTATAAAGCCTGTTTACGCGAACATGGCCTGAAGAGTACCAAGGCCCGCAATGGCGTCCTGGATATCCTGAGCCGGGAAACCAGTGTCGTGACCGTCGAAACCGTCTATGCAGCCCTGTTGGAACAAGGATGTAAAGTCAATTTTTCCACAGTGTACCGCATCCTGGAAATGTTTACAGAGCGTAAACTGACAGAAAAGATATTCCTCCCCGATGAAGGGAAATACGGCTTTTCCCTCCGCCGTTCCGGCCATACACACAGGCTCATCTGTTTACAATGCCATAAAGTCGTGGATCTAGCTCATTGTCCGCTCAGCGACTATGAAAAAGAAGTGGCCCAAAAGACACAGTTCGACATCGTCGGCCACAACCTGGAACTCTACGGCTATTGCCCGGAATGTAAGAAGGGGAGATAGTGGTGTTAGCAGTTAGCAGTCAGCGGTCAGCCACTAGCCCCTAACCCCTAGCCCCTAACCACTTAAAAGAGGCTGTCGTCATGCGACAGCCTCTTTTTGCGCAGCCTTCGGCCTGCGGGCGCCCCACGGGGCGCCCCTACGAGCCACTATTTACTTAACAAATTTAATGAAATCCGGTTTCCGCGGGGCTGCGGCCGGTTCCGGGCCGTCGCCGTAGCCGACGATGCAGTGGCCGACGCCGACGAGGTGTTCCGGCAGGCCCCATTCTTTGAGGAGGGCTTTCCCTTCGGGCGTTTCAAATTCTTCTTTGGCCCGGTTGATCCAGCACGAGCCGAGGTGCAGGGAAGCGGCGGCATTCATGAGATTGCCCAGGATGAGGCAGCCGTCGGACCAGGCGTTGGGGGATTTTTCCATGTCGGCCAGGACCAGGAGGACCGTCGGGGCGCCGTACATGGGGTCACTCGTCGTGCCCATGATTTTGGCGTTGAGAGCGCTCAGGCGGGCCAGGGTATCCGTGTCCTGGATGACGACGATGGTACAGGGCTGCAGGCCATGACCGCTGGCTGCATAGGTGCCGGCCTGGAGAATCAGATACAAGTCTTCATCGCTGATCTGGGCCTTTTTGTACTTGCGGACGCTGCGCCGCGTGATGAGGGTATGGATGGTTTCATTCATGACATTCACTCCTAAGTAAAAGTATTTTGTTGCGATTTTGTTATCATTATAGGGTATTTTTGATTTAGAGGAAAGGCTTTTGCCAGGACATTTCACGCCTTTTTAGGACTTTTTATAATTCCTTTATAATTCATTTACCTTGTCTGTACCCTGTGCGGGCCTTATTTGTAACGCCTCTAGCAGTATATGTGGAAAGTGTGCTATAATAAAACGATTAAGACAGACAGTGATAAACCGCATTAGGAGCGATTGCATTGAAACGACGAGCACCGGAACTTTCACAACAATATATCCAGCCTTTGGCCGATGTCTTCAAAGTCCTCGGCGATCCGACACGGCTGCGCATATTGCGCGTCCTCATGAATCAGGAAGTCTGCGTCCGGGATATTGCCGATGAACTCGGTATGGGCCAGTCTGCTGTGTCCCATCAGCTGCGCATCCTGCGCGATGCCCGGCTGGTCCAGTTCCGCCGGGACGGCAAGACCGTATACTATTCGCTGGCCGATGCCCATGTCTTTACGCTGCTCGACGTCGGCCTGGAGCATGTTGCCGAATAAAAGGGGCACATAAAGGGGGAGTAGTTTATGTATGTTTGTTTAATGCGTCACGGAAAGGCCCAGCCTTTTGATCTGCATCAGCCGGATAAACTGCGTGAACTGACTGAAAAAGGGTGTAATCAGGCTTCGTCCATGGCGAAATGGGCCTCGTCATGGTGGCCGTCGGGGAAAACGGCCCTGTGGGTCAGCCCATACGTGCGGACGTGTCAGACAGCCGCTTATTTAGAAAAGCATCTGCCTATTGAGCAGTTCCATACGCATAAAGCCATCGCTTCCGGTGACTTAGTCGCCGTATACGACGAGATTTTGAGCCGGGAAACAGCTGATGTCGTGTGCATCATCGGCCATTCGCCGTTCCTCGACCGCTGGGCTCAGGCCTGGACGGGGACGGCTGTCGACTTCAAGACGGGCAGCATGGCCATGTTCGACTTCGACGTCCACGGCGGCCGCATCGGTTCGGCATCGCTGCTTTTCTATGTCCATCCGAAGGCCTTGAAATTTTTGGGACCTTCTTATAAAGAATAAATTGGAGGTTGTACTCATGATGAAACATGTATTATCCATTGCCGGGACGGATCCTTCTGGCGGAGCCGGTGCCGCTGCGGATTGCAAGACTTTTTGTGCCCACGGCTGCTTTGCCTTGAATGTTATTACGGCCGTCGTTTCCCAGAACACCCAGGGCGTGCGCGGTTATATGGACGTCACGCCGGACCTCATTGCTTCGCAGATCGATGCGGTATTTGAAGATATCGACGTCGACGCCGTCAAAATCGGCATGGTCAGTGTACCTGAAACGATCCGCGTCATCGCCGATAAATTGAAACAATACCAGCCGCCGTATATCGTCATCGATCCGGTCATGGTCGCTACCAGCGGCCATCGCCTGCTGGTACCGGAAGCCGAACAGACGCTGAAGGAAGTCCTCCTTCCCATGGCCGATGTCTTGACGCCGAACCTGCCGGAAGCCGAAGTGCTGACAGGGAAATCCATTGAAAGCCTGCACGACATGGAAGAAGCGGCCAAGGCCATTGCTGCCATGGGTGCCAAAGCCGTCCTGGTCAAAGGCGGTCATCGCATTGCCGATGCGACGGATATCCTCTTCGACGGCCATGATTTTCATTATTATAAGGGGAAACGCCTGGAAAGCACGAGTACCCATGGGACAGGCTGCTCCTTATCGAGCGCCATCGCCTCGAACCTGGCCAATGGCCTGAGTTTGCCAGACGCAGTCGGTGCGGCGAAAGAGTACGTCTTTGAAGGCATTGCCCATGCTGAACCCATTGGCAAGGGCCATGGCCCGATTCATCACTTTTATGAATTATATAAGAAAGCAGGGTGGACAAAATGAGATTGACACATTCTTGGAAGAAACTGTGCTGCCTGGTCATGGCGGCTGCATCGATCGGCGGTATGGCACTGGCTGCTTCACCGCAGGCAACATATGAAGAAGCGGCCCGCAACATGGCGGCCCATCCTCAGGGCTCTTATACGCTGAAACTGGGCCTCAAGATGCCCTTTGTCGGCGAAGGGGCCGTCGTCAACAATATCGACGTCCAGGAACGGCCTTTCGTCATCCAGTCCCAGGCTAAGGTAACGGGTTTTGCTGCGACGACGATGAAGAAAGTCCCTGAAGGGAAAGCCTATGCCGTCCAGAACGGGAAAAAAATCGACGTCTATTACCAGGAAGATGGCGATGAATGGGAAAAGAAGAGCTATGATTTGAAGGACAGCAAGCCCTTGGCCGATTACCTGCGTCAGGACTACAATGTCCTGGCTGGCGTGAAAAAAGTCACCGCTGCTGGCGGCAATGATTACAACGTCGTCTTCGACGCTTCCCATATCTATAATCCGGCCGACCAGGCTCAGTGGAAGAAAAACGGCATGACGGCCGAGCAGATCCGCGTCATGACCAAAGTCCTCCAGGGCTTGCAGCAGTGCGGCGACTTATCGACGGTTGTCACCATCGACCCGGCGACGAAGCGCATTTCCCGCATCTCCCTGCCCTTGACGGACCAGCTGCGCAGCCTGGCCCTGACGCTGGTTGATGAATATGGCCGCAGTGACGCCGACAAGGCCGTAGCCCAGTCGTTCATCAAAATGAGCGAAGTCAGCCTGACCATCGATTGCACGGCCCTGCCCCAGGGAACACAGCTGACCGTGCCGGAAAAAGTCATCAAATCGGCAAAATAAATGTAAATTTTTTATGAAAAGTTAAGAGTTTTCACAAAAAGAGACGATAGATTATTGACAGAGTCCCGGAAATAACGGAAAATATGATAGAAGGAAGAAAATCCATTACTGTTCGTTATATCTACATATAGGATAGACCTGCAGCCTGGTCTGCCGGGCTCCGGTTGGAACGGATACAACTATATTTATTTTTAGGAGGTATATTTTGGCTAAAAAAGAAAAACTCATGGTAATTCCCTTAGGTGGTTTAGGTGAAATCGGCAAGAATATGACGGTCATCCAGTACGGGAATGATATTATCGTCATCGACGCCGGCCTGGCCTTCCCGGATGACGACATGTTCGGCATCGACCTCGTCATCCCGGACATGAGTTACTTGATTGAAAACCGGGACAAAGTACGGGCCGTCGTCATCACCCATGGTCATGAAGACCATATCGGCGGTTTGTCCTACTTGCTCAATGAAGTAAATGTGCCCGTATACGCCACCAAGCTCGTATGCGGCCTCATCGAAGGGAAACTGAAAGAAAACCACATTACGAATTATACACTGAATGAAGTGCATCATGGTGATGAAGTACAGATCGGCTGTATGAAGGTCGGCTTCATCCATACGAACCACTCCATCCCGGATGCCAGTGCCCTGTATTTCCGGACTCCCGTAGGCACCATTGTCCATACAGGCGACTTCAAGATGGACCTGACGCCGGTCGATGGCCGTCAGATGGACATCCATAAATTTGCTGAATTAGGCCGCCGCGGCGTCCTGCTGCTCATGTCGGACAGCACCAATGCCGAACGGCCGGGCTACACCGAATCGGAAACGACTGTCGGCCATGCTTTCCGCAAGGCTTTCCGCGCTGCAAAAGGCCGTATCATCCTGGCGACATTCGCCTCGAATATTTCCCGTATCCAACAGGCTATCAATACGGCAGTGCAGTTCAAGCGCAAAGTCACCGTCCTCGGCCGCAGCATGGTCAACAACGTCCAGATTGCCATTGAACTGGGCTATCTCGACGTTCCCGAAGGTGTCCTCATCGAACCGGATGAACTGAACCGTTATCCCGATGACCAGATCCTCATCTTGACGACGGGCAGCCAGGGCGAACCCATGGCCGGCCTGTCGCGCATGGCTTCCAACAACCATCGCAGCGTCAGCATCATGCCTGGCGATACGGTCATCATTTCGGCTACGCCTATCCCGGGCAATGAAACTGGTGTCGGCCGCACCATTGATAACCTCATGCGCCTCGGTGCCAATGTCATCGCCGGCCGGGATAAGAAAATCCACGTATCCGGCCATGCCAGCCAGGAAGAACTGAAGCTCATGCTGGAACTGATCAAACCGAAATATTTCATCCCTGTCCACGGCGAATACCGCATGCTCAAGACGCACGGCGACCTGGCCGTCATGATGGGCGTTGCCAAGGACCACGTCCTCATCGGCGACAACGGCCAGATCTTTGAATTCTCGAACCGTTCCGGCCATAAGACAGGCCATGTCAATGCAGGCCGCGTCTTCGTCGACGGTCTCGGCGTCGGCGATGTCGGCAACATCGTCATCCGCGACCGCCAGCAGCTGGCTATGGAAGGTGTCGTCATCGTCGTCATGACCCTGGCCAAAGGGACGAGCCATCCCCTGGCCGGTCCGGATATCGTTTCTCGCGGCTTCGTCTATGTCCGCGATTCGGAAGAATTGATCCGCGAAGCTCATGACCGCGTCGCCGCCGTCCTCGAACGCTGCGAAGCCGGTAATATCCGCGAATGGGCTGTCATCAAGTCCCAGGTCCGCGATACGCTGAGCCGTTATCTCTATGAAAAGACACGGCGTCGTCCGATGATCCTGCCGATTATCATGGAAGTATAATTTGATATTTGTTACTGTGACAGCGGAGGCATCTCGTGCCTCCGCTGTTTCTCAGTCCCGACGAAAGGGGGAACTGTTATGGAGCAGAGGCGTGTCACACCGCTGACGACGGCCGGCTGTTTTGCCGCCATTATGCTGGTCTTTGCGCTTCTCAGTACATACGTGCCGATTTTTTCTTTTATTGGTTATTTCATCATGCCCATTCCCATGGTCATCATTTTCATGAAATACGGTCTGCGCCAGACCCTGCTGCTGGGCGTGACCGTAGGCTTCCTCATGGGGCTGTTCATCGACCCGGTGACGGCATTGGTCCAATTCCTGAGCTTCGGTGCCGTCGGCCTGGCCCTGGGAGCTGGCTTTCGCTATGAATGGTCGGCTGTACGCCTCTTGGGGACGGTTACAGCGGCCCTGGTCGCCGTCTTCGTCGTCATCGCCCTATTGTCCTATGTTGTCCTCGACGTCAACGTCTTTACCCAGATGAACGATTTCTTCACGCAGTTCATGGACAGCATGATGGCCCAGTACCAGCAGCAGGGCATGTCTGACGTCAAATTGGCAGAAACGCGGGCCCAGCTCAATCAGGTCCGGGAGATGCTGCCGTCGCTGCTGCCCATGTTCCTCTGTCTGGGGACGGCCATCATCGCCTACGCGAACATCAAGATTTCCCAGGTCATCCTGCGCCGTCTCGGCTTTTCGCTCAAGGCGTTTTTGCCTATTCGTTATTGGGAAATACCCCGTAGTATGATATACTTATATATATTGGCATTGGTCATGAAATACTGGGGAGTGACACGGGATATTACCTGGCTCAATATCATCGGTATGAATCTCAATCAGATTGCCTTCTTCTTCATCTGTATCCAGGGAATTGCCTTCGTCTTTTATCTCCTCAGCAGCCGTTTCCGTTTAGGGAATGGCCTTCAGGCCCTGATCCTCATCTCATTTTTTGTCATGCCTGTTTTTTCGTATGCTGCCTTTTTAGCCGGCATCTTCGACATGCTCACGAATTATAGAAAAAAAGGTCGTACGCTTTAGTACGCAGGGGGCGGAACCATGTTTAAAACGTTGCTGTCAAGGCGGTCGGAAGAACCTTTCTTCCTGATTACCGTCTTGCTGCTTATCATCATTGCCGTATATAATTGGGTCATCGCCTTGCTGGCCCTGATCCTCATCGGCGGGGCTTATGTCCTGACCCGCAAGAACCATAACGAACGCAACCGGGAAATCAGCCAGTTCTTCGATGCCATCTCCAAGAGCGTCGACCAGGCTTCGACGTATGCCGTGCAGAATCTGCCTATCGGCATTGCCATCATCGACATGCAGTCCAACTTGTACTGGGCCAACAGCGTCTTCCGAGACTGGGTCGGCGACATCGACAACGACCAGCAGCTGGACCACATCATGCCGAACTTGAAAGTCGATAAGTTCTGGGGAAAATCGGGATATTTCTTTGAACACATCGGCGAACGCTATTACCGCGTCGTCTACAAGTATCTGCAGACCGAAGCTGCTGACGATGACAATTACCTCATCCTCTATTTTGAAGACATTACCGATACGGAACGGCAGAAGCTGAATTCCCTGGCTGCTGTCCCCGTTTTCTGCGATATCGAGATCGACAACCTGGAGGAAGTTGCCAAGGGGATGACGGCTGTCCAGCGGGCTACGCTGGTGACCAACGTCAACAACTGCCTCATCGGCGAACTGTCCGGCCATAATTGCTTTATCTGGGCCTACGGCAATGAGAAGTACATTGCCTGCATGAGCCGGGATACGCTGGAATATTATAAGGAGGATAACTTTTCTTTCCTGGAAAAAATCCGTTCCATCCATACGGTCAACCGCATCCCCGTGACGCTCAGCATGGGCATCGCCCTCTTCCCGAGCGACGTCATTGCGGCGGGCAAAGCCAATTTCAACGAACTGGCTACGAAAGCCCGGGCCGGCCTCGACCTGGCTCTGAGCCGCGGCGGCGACCAGGTCGTCGTCTATGAAGAGGACGGATCGCCTCACTTCTACGGCGGCAAGACGCGCTGCGTCGAAAAGAATACCCGCGTCCGGGCCCGCGTCGTCGCCCAGGCCATCCACGAACTCATCGATACGAGCGATATGGTCCTGGTCATGGGACATGAACGGGAAGACTATGACAGCATCGGCGCTGCCGTCGGCGTAGCCCACATGGCCCGCCTGGCAGGCAAGCCGGTACATGTCGTCGTCAGCAATCAGACCGACGCCATCCGGCGCCTGGAAGATCAGATTATGGATAATCCCGATTTCAAGGACCTGCTCATTTCGGCAGAAACGGCGGAGAATATCTGCAACAGCCAGACCCTGCTGTTCATCGTCGATACGCACCGCCCGGACATGACCGTAGCTCCGGCTTTGCTGGACGAAACGGACCGGCGCGTCGTCATCGACCATCACCGCCGCAGTTCGGACTTCATCAAGAAGCCCTTGCTGACCTATACGGAAACGTCGAGTTCTTCGACGAGTGAACTGGTGACGGAGCTCTTGCAATATTTCCAGGAAGATGTAGAATTATCGAAGATCGAAGCGACGGCCCTCTATGCCGGCATCATTGTCGACACCAAGAACTTCGCCGTCCAGACCGGCGTGCGCACTTTCGACGCCGCGTCGTATCTGCGCCGCTGCGGAGCGGATCCGGATATCGTCCGCGAACTGTTCAGCTCTGACTTCGATACCGTCAAGGACCGGGCCCTCATCTTGTCCGGTGCCCAGATCAGCGACGGCGTCGCCATGGCCAGCTGCCCCAAGGGTCAGCGCAATGCCACCATCATCGCCGCCCAGGTAGCGGATATGCTCATCAACATCGACAGCGTCGAAGCCAGCTTTACCTTCTATTATCTGGCCGATGACTGCATCGGTGTCAGCGCCCGCTCGAAAGGCGAAATCAATGTACAATTAGTCATGGAAGCTCTCGGCGGCGGCGGCCACCGTACCGTTGCCGGTGCCCAGCTGCGTGGCCGGACCCTGGTCGAAGCCCAGGGGGATGTCATGGCCGCCCTCCATGAAATCATAGATAAAGACAAGGAGATTGATGAAAAATGAAAGTAATCTTATTACAGGATGTAAAGAAACTCGGTAAGAAAGGGGACATCATCGAAGTATCGGAAGGCTATGGCCGCAACTTCCTCCTGCCCCGTAAATTAGCCGCTCCCGGCACATCGGAAAACCTCAACGATGCCAAACAGAAAAAAGCCGCTGCCAAGCATAAGGCCCAGGTCGCTTCGGATGAAGCCGTCATCCTGGCCAGCCAGCTGAAGAAAGTCGAACTGACCATTCCCGTCAAAGTCGGCGAAGGCGGCAAAGTCTTCGGCGCCATTACGGGCAAGACCATCAGCGAAGCAGCCAAGGCCCAGTACGATATCGACCTGGACAAGAAAAAAGTAGAAATCAAGGATCCGATTAAATCGCTCGGCGATTACGATGTCACCATCCGCGTCCATCCGACGATTACCAGTGTCATCAAAATACACGTTGTAGAAGGCTGATCATAAGCCATAAGGGGATACAATGAAAGAATTATTGGACAAATTATTACAGCGCCATAAGTACCTCGAACCGACGGCGGAGGAAGAACTCCGCCGTCAGGTTAACGTGCTTTATGGCGCTTTTACTGGTCTTATAGGGTCTGAAAAGATGGTCCTCCGGGCCAGTAAGTATTCTGCCTTGTCGTACATCCATTCCGAAGACCCGCGCCAGCGCCTGGTCGGACTGCAGCGCCTCATCTATGAAGACGTCTCGTATGATAAAGTACCCGATGACGATGAAGTCATCAACGTCCTCAATGAACTGGAAATGGTCCTGGCTGAGATGTTGGCCCGTCAGGCCGTAGAAGAACGGCTGGAAAAGAAAATCAGCCAGCGCATGGATGAAAAACAGCAGGAATACGTGCGGGAAATCAAGATGGAACTCATCAAGGAAGAACTGCACGACGTCGAAACGCCGCAGACCAAGCGCAAGCTCAAGGAATTGGACGACCTGGAAAACGTCCATCTTACGGAATCGGTCATGGAACGGGTACGGCCGAAACAGCTCCGGGCTATCGTCGGCCAGGAACGGGCCGTGGAAGCCATGCAGAGCAAGTTATCGTCTGTCTATCCGCAGCACCTGCTCCTCTACGGACCGCCTGGCGTCGGCAAGACGACGGCTGCCCGCATCGTCCTCGACGAAGCCAAGAAGCTGCCCTTTACACCGTTTGGCCCTGATGCGCCCTTTATCGAAACGGACGGGACGACGCTGCGCTGGGATTCGCGGGATATGACCAACCCTCTCATCGGTTCGGTCCACGACCCGATTTATCAGGGCGCCCGCCGCGACCTGGCCGATACGGGGATCCCGGAACCGAAGCCGGGCCTGGTCACCGAAGCCCATGGCGGCATCCTCTTCATCGACGAAATCGGGGAAATGGACCCGATGCTGCTCAACAAGCTGCTGAAAGTCATGGAAGACAAGCGGGTCCGTTTTGAATCGGCTTATTACGACGAAGACGACCCGAATGTGCCGAAGTATATCAAGAAACTCTTTGCCGAAGGGGCTCCGGCCGACTTCATCCTCATCGGTGCGACGACGCGGGACCCGTCGGAAATCAATCCGGCCATCCGGTCGCGCTGCGCTGAAATCTTCTTTGAACCCCTCATCCCGTCGGATATCGAACAGATTGTCACCAATGCCGCTGTCCAGCTGGGGGCAGAACTGGAAGACGGCGTGGCCAAATTGATCAGTGAGTTTACCATCGAAGGCCGCAAAGCCGTCAACATCCTGGCCGACACGTATGGCCTGGCTGTCTTTAAATCGGGCTCCAAGGACCACGTGCGCATCACCTGCGACCACGTCCGCCGCGTCGCCCAGATCAGCCGCCTCGTGCCTTATGTGACGGAAAAGGCCAGCGATACGCCTGTCGTCGGCAAGGTCTTCGGCCTCGGCGTCGCCGGTTACCTCGGCTCGGCCATTGAAATCGAAGCCGTCGCCTTTCCGGCGCGGGCGCCGGGGAAGGGCTATTACCGCTTCAACGATACGGCCGGTTCCATGGCCAAGGACTCCATGTTCAACGCAGCCGCTGTCGTCCGCCGCATGACCGGTAAGGAACTGTCCGATTACGACGTCAACATCAACTTCGTCGGCGGCGGCAATATCGACGGCCCGTCGGCAGGTTGTGCCATTACGACGGCCCTCATCTCGGCCATCACAGGCAAGCCGGTCCGTCAGGATATGGCCCTGACCGGGGAAATTTCCATCCAAGGCCAGGTCAAGCCCGTCGGCGGCGTCTTTGAAAAGGCTTATGGCGCCCGTCAGGCCGGCATGAAAGGAATCATCATCCCGAAAGAAAATGCTCATGATATCCCGGAACGTCATTTAGGCCTGGATATCCACTATGCCGTCACCATCGACGACGTACTGAAACTGATGTTGGTCGAACAGGAGGGAGCCTAATATGGAACAGCGGATTCCACCGCAGAACGTAGAGGCGGAACAAGCCGTCCTGGGGGCGATGCTCTTATCCCATGATGCCGTCATCGTCGCTATGGAAAAGCTCCAGTCCCAGGATTTTTACCGCGACGTCCATCGCATCATCTTCGAGGCCATGGAACACCTCCATCGGGAAAATAAAGAAATCGACGTCATCACCCTGCCGGACGAGTTGAAACGCATGAAGAAGCTCGACGATGTAGGCGGTCTCGAATATGTCCTGAACCTGCCGAACCTGGTCGGGTCAGCGGCCAATATCGAATATTACGCCAATATCGTCGCCGAGAAGGCCCTGGCGCGCAACCTCATTTCGACGTGTACCGAACTGACGGCGGAAGCCTATGATGGCCAAAAGGAAACGGAAGCCCTCCTGGACGATGCCGAACGGCGCATCCTCCAGCTGTCGGATACAAAGAACCGCGGCGATTTCGCTTCTGTCGGCGCCGTCGTCGAAGTGACCCTGGACAAGATCACCAAGCTCTATGAAAATAAAGCGGGCCTCACCGGCCTGCCGACGGGATTCCGCGACCTGGACCGCATGACGTCGGGCCTGCAGCCGTCGGACCTGATCCTGGTCGCTGCCCGTCCGAGTATGGGCAAGACGGCCTTTACCCTGAACATCGCCCAGAACGTTGGCGTCCGTCAGCATAAGACGGTAGCCTTCTTTTCCCTGGAAATGTCCCAGGAACAGCTCGTCCAGCGACTGCTCTGCCAAATCGCCCATATCGACTCGCAGAAACTGCGCACAGGCCAGCTCAACAGCGATGAAGAGTGGACGCGCCTGACCGATGCCTGCGACAAACTTTATGAGTCGCCCATTTACATCGACGATACGCCGGGCATCTCTGTCGCCGAAATGCGATCGAAAGCGCGGCGCCTCAAGTCGGAACACGGCCTGGACCTGATCATCGTCGACTACCTGCAGCTCATGCAGGGGCGCAATGCCGAAAGCCGCCAGCAGGAAATCTCCGAGATTTCCCGGTCCCTCAAGGCCTTGGCGCGGGAACTGAAAGTACCGCTCATCGCCTTGTCCCAGCTCAGCCGCAGTGTCGAAAGCCGGCAGGATAAACGGCCTATGCTCAGTGACCTCCGCGAATCGGGGGCCCTGGAACAGGATGCGGATATCGTTTCCTTCTTGTACCGCGAAGATTACTACGATAAGGAAACGGAGAACCAGCACATTACAGAAGTCATCCTGGCCAAACACCGCAACGGCCCTGTCGGGTCGGTCAAGCTCTACTTCAAGAACGAGTTCACGCTGTTCCTCAACCTGGACACGCAGCATGAAGGGTAGATAAAATTAATTTAAAAAAAGTGTAAAAAGTACTTGCATTATTCCGTGGGGTATAGTATACTAATCAAGTCAGCGGTTCTGACAGAGACTTTTGAAACGGGGTTCTGCCTCGTCAGAAGAAATAAGAAAAGCTGATAAAAAAGTTCTTGACAGAACGTCAGTCCTTTGATATAATAGACTACGTTCCACGGAACAGTAAGCCAACGTAGCTCAATTGGTAGAGCAACTGACTTGTAATCAGTAGGTTGTAGGTTCAAGTCCTATCGTTGGCTCCAGTAAATGGTGGGGTTCCCGAGTGGCTAAAGGGAGCAGACTGTAAATCTGCCGGCGTTTGCCTTCGAAGGTTCGAATCCTTCCCCCACCACCAATTATCGCGGGGTGGAGCAGTTGGTAGCTCGTCGGGCTCATAACCCGAAGGTCGTAGGTTCAAGTCCTGCCCCCGCTACCAAATTTTTTTACTGTCAGGTAAAAAAACAACTTCATAATTGGCTTTGACCAGTTCATAAGCTGTTGTAGCTCAGTCGGTAGAGCGTATCCTTGGTAAGGATAAGGTCACCGGTTCAATCCCGGTCAATAGCTCCACACATGGCGGCTTAGCTCAGTTGGCTAGAGCATGCGGTTCATACCCGCAGTGTCCAGAGTTCGAATCTCCGAGCCGCCACCACACTAATAACCTCGTGCATACGAGGTTATTTCTATATGCAAAAATATTTTTTGTTTAAATTTTCCTATTTTTTTAAGCAAAGAGTACGGATGTGTGATAGAATACAAGTGGGTAGCTGTTTTTTTTCCTAAAGGAGGAAATGATTACAATGGCAAAAGAACATTATGAAAGAACAAAACCGCATGTTAATATCGGTACGATTGGTCACGTCGACCATGGCAAAACGACATTAACGGCTGCTATTACGAAAGTATTAGCAAAGAAGGGCTTTGCCAAGTTCGAAGATTACTCCGATATTGACAAGGCTCCGGAAGAACGTGAACGTGGTATTACGATCAACACGGCGCACGTCGAATATGAAACGGAAAAACGCCACTATGCACATGTTGACTGCCCGGGGCATGCTGACTATGTCAAGAACATGATCACTGGTGCAGCTCAGATGGATGGTGCTATCCTCGTTGTATCCGCAGCTGACGGCCCGATGCCGCAGACTCGTGAACACATCCTCCTGGCCCGCCAGGTCGGTGTACCGGCTATCGTCGTATACCTCAACAAAGCTGACCAGGTCGACGATCCGGAACTGATTGAACTCGTTGAAATGGAAGTCCGCGACCTCCTGACTGAATATGATTATCCTGGCGATGAAGTACCTATCATCGTAGGTTCTGCATTGAAAGCCCTCGAAGGCGATCCGGAAGCTGAAAAATCCATCCTCGACTTGATGGATGCTGTCGACAGCTACATCCCGACGCCGCAGCGTCCGACAGACCAGCCGTTCCTGATGCCTGTCGAAGACGTATTCACCATCACCGGCCGTGGTACGGTTGCTACGGGCCGTGTCGAACGTGGTACGATCAAAGTCGGTGACGCTGTCGAAATCGTCGGCCTCGCTGATAAACCGAAAGATACCGTCGTTACGGGCGTTGAAATGTTCCGTAAGATCCTGGACCTCGCAGAAGCAGGCGACAACATCGGCGCACTCCTCCGTGGCATCGACCGCAAAGACGTCGAACGCGGCCAGGTCCTGGCTAAACCGGGCACGATTCATCCGCACACGAAATTCAAGGCTCAGGTCTATGTCCTGACCAAAGATGAAGGCGGCCGTCATACGCCGTTCTTCAACGGCTATCGTCCGCAGTTCTACTTCCGCACGACTGACGTAACGGGTGTCATCACCCTGCCGGAAGGCACAGAAATGTGCATGCCTGGCGATAACGTCAAGATGGAAGTCGAACTCATCACACCGATTGCTATCGAAGCAGGCCTGCGCTTCGCTATCCGTGAAGGCGGCCGTACCGTAGGTGCCGGTGTCGTATCCGAAATCGAAGGCTAAAAGATAGTTTAAAGTTTGTAGTGCCGAGTTTGTAGAAAGAGGTTAAATTTTTAGCCAATAACTGCAAACTAAAAACTACAAACTTTAAACTCAAAAAAGGCGCTGTCTTCATACGACAGCGCCTTTTTTGCATACATTTATGCGCAAGGCTACAGGCCGTGAATTAGTTATCGCCTGTCTGCGCAATTGTAGGGGCTCGCACGTGGCAAGCCCGCTTCTAGTATAATGAGGGAATGACGGTAACTGTAACGTAAGGCATCCGTCGGAAGTCTCTCCTCATAGGAGAGGTAGCCCGAAGGGCCGGAGAGGTTAACCTCTCAGTCAGCTGCGCTGACAGCTCTCCTAGCAGGAGAGCCGGGCCGTCGGCCCCTACGAACCCCTAGCCCCTAGCCACTAGCCACTACCCAAAATCCCGGGTATAATAGAACTACACACAAGAGGAGGGTGCGAAATATGAACATTGCTGAAAATACGGCCGATACAGCGCAGCAGGCGGCTAACGTCGTCCAGGCCGATGTCCAGAACCAGGTCACGCAGAGCGTCACGACGCTGGACCATTTAAAGGATTTTCTGCTCAACCACGGTCCCGATGTCATCTATGCCATTATCATCTTCATCGTCGGCCGCTACGTGGCCCGGGCTTTCAAGAACCTGGCTGTCCGCATGATGACCCATGCCAATTACGACCATACGGTCATCACCTTTGTCAGCCAGCTGATTTATTATGCCATCATGGCCTTGGTCTTGTTGTCGGCCCTGAATAAGGCCGGTATCCCGACGAATTCCTTCCTGGCCGCGTTCGGCGCCTTTGGCCTGGCTGTCGGCCTGGCCTTGCAGAGCAATCTGTCGAATTTCGCTTCCGGCCTTTTGATCCTGATCTTCAAGCCTTTCAAAGCCGGAGATTGGATCGCCGTCGGCGGTGTAGAAGGCAGCGTCAAAGGGATTCAGATGATGAATACGGCTATTACGACGAAAGACAACAAGACGATTTTCATCCCCAATTCCAGTATCACCTCGTCCCAGGTGACCAACAGCTCTTACCAGCAGGAAAGGTACATTACTTTTTTCTTCGACATCGGTTACCAGAACGACCATCACAAGGCCATTGCTCTGCTGAAGCAGATATTCCGGGAAGACAGGCGGGTCCTCAATGCCGACACGATGGAAATCGGCATCCGCGAATTTGCCGAAAGCTCCGTACGCATCGCCGCTTTTCCCAAGGTCGCCAAGGAAAATTATTACCCCGTCTATTACGACACTATGTCCAAGGTAAAGGATACCTTCGATGCCAATGGTATTGATATACCTTATCCGCAGCGCGTAATTTATATACAAAAAAATGAACAATAAAACGTTACTTTTTGAACATGTTTTCAGCTATTTCTTAGGAAATAGCTGATTTTTTTGTACCCTATCCATAGTATGTGAAAAAAAGAATAAAGATGGGAAATAAGAATATTCGCCAAAATCGAAAAATAATCTTGCGTTTTTCGTCTAACTAAGGCTTGAGCTATACCTTAATAGCATTGTTAAGCTGTTGATTTATGCCCTTTTTCTATTATATAATAGTATCATGTTGTTAGGGAATTAATTATTTAATTATTAATAGTTTTTGAGCATATAATAAGTTCAAAAGTGAACAAAGAAAGAGGGTATTTGTATTATGGTATTTTTATTGGCATTGTCACCTATTTTGTGGCTCATCGTTTCTTTGGGCTTCCTGAAGATGCAGAGCTTCAAGGCATGTCCCATTGCCTTGATCATTTCTTTTGCCGTCGCCCTGGCCTGGTATCATATGCCGGGCATGGATGCCGCTACGGCAGCCCTGGAAGGCGTGGCCCTGGCATGCTGGCCTATTTTACTGGTCATCATCGCCGCTATCTTTACGTATAATCTGACCTTGTACACCAAGAGCATGGATATCGTCAAGCACATGCTGACGACGGTCAGCAAGGACCGCCGCGTCCTGGCCCTGCTCATTGGCTGGGGTTTCGGCGCCTTCATGGAAGGTATGGCCGGCTTCGGTACGGCTATCGCTATCCCGGCATCGATGCTGGTTGCCCTGGGTTTCGACCCCATCAAGGCTATCCTGGTCTGCCTGGTTGCTAACTCCGTTCCGACGACGTATGGTTCCATCGGTATCCCTGCCAGCACCCTGGCTAACTTGACGGGCCTCGATCCGGTCCAGCTGTCGACATATATCAGCTTGCAGCTCCTGCCGCTCAACATCCTTTGCCCGTTCATCATCGTCGCCATCGTCGGCGGCTCGCTGAAGGCCCTCAAAGGCGTTTTCATGGTTACCCTGCTCTCGGCCCTGGGCCTGGCTGTGCCGGAACTCATCGTCTCGGCCTTCGTCGGTCCGGAACTGGCTGTCATGGGGGCTTCTATCGTCATCATGGCCCTCATCGTCGTTTATTCCCATTTCCGTCCTATCGACGATCCGGAATATGCCATGGACATCAATCCGGCTCACGTACCGCTCCGCGGTGGTCTGCTGGCTTGCCTGCCCTTCATCTTGATTTTTGTCTTCTTATTGCTGACGTCGAAACTCGTTCCCTTCATCCATGCACCGCTCATGGCTATTAAATCGTCGGTCCTCATCTATACCGGTCAGGGCGGCGTACCTTATACTTTCGTCTGGGTCAATACGCCGGGTATCCTCATCTTGTTGGCTGCCTTCATCAGTGGTAAAGCCCAGTCGGCCCGTTTCAGTGAAATGTTCATCGTCTTGCTGAACACCATCAAAGGCCTGCGCAATACGATCATCACCATCATCGCTGTCATCGCTACGGCTAAGGTCATGGGCTACAGCGGCATGACATCGGATATCGCCCGCACGGCTGTCGAAGCGACGGGTATGATGTATCCGGCCATTGCACCGCTCATCGGCTCTGTCGGCACGTTCATCACCGGTTCCGGTACGTCCAGTAACGTCCTCTTCGGCAACCTCCAGACCGATGCTGCTGCCGCCATCAATGCCAATAAAGCCTGGCTGGCCGCTGCCAACTCGGCTGGTACCTGCGCGGGCAAGATGATTTCGCCGCAAAGTATCGCCATTGCCGTCGGGGCCATCTCCCTGACCGGCAAGGATAACGAAATCCTTCAGGCAATCATGAAAGTCTATGTACCATATATCATCCTCTTAGGGGCCATCGTCTACTTCGGACAGGTCCTGGTAGGGTAGGGAAAAAGGGACTGTCGCACATGCGACAGTCCCTTTTTCTGTAGGGGCTTGCACGTGGCAAGCCCGCCTGAAATGTGATGTAGACGTTATACATGACAAATGATATGCGTGAAAACGTTCAATATACTCAAATCTATTATGTCTATATAATCATGATAGGCCTGTCTTAGAATATGAGTGATTATTCATTTTAGGGAGAGCGCCACCAAATATCCAACGGGTCGCCCACGTGGCGACCCCTACAGAGCAAAAAAAGGCTGCCGTATAAAGCCATCTGGGCTTCGTGCGGCAGCTTTTTTAGATGATTCAGGCGAACCCCTAACCCCTAAACTTCCTATTACGAACTATTCTAGAAGAGAAGAATAAGTGCCGTTTTTCACATACTATAACGAATTATCATGCTTGATTTTTAACAGTACCTTTTGGTCATGGCTGTTTTACAGGGGTTTCCGACTTTTTGATATATAATATCGATTAAAATAAAAATCATACGTGATGAATTAATCTATTTATGTTAATATACAAGCCATTTTATCGCCGTAATTCGCTTGGAATTAGTTGTTCAATAAACAATTATAAATATCAAAATTTATAATTCTAAAGTGGAATAGATTTGTAGATTTTCTATTCCTTGTGACTAATTTGTCCCAATTTATTCATTGACGTTATGGATTTTCCATGATATCATTCTAGTCAGTAATTCACCTTTGGAAAATTTTCACAAAGGCGTACGACAGTAGCGACGACAGCGTCGGTACACTCTACATAGCAGGAGGAAGTTACGGTAATGAGAAAAGTAGAAATCATTACAGCTGAACAAGCAGCTCAGCTCGTAAAAGACAACGACACGATTACGTCTATTGGTTTTGTCAGCAGTGCCCATCCGGAAGCCCTGACCAAAGCCTTGGAAAAACGGTTCTTGGATACGAACACGCCGCAGAACCTGACTTACATCTACGCAGGTTCCCAGGGTAAACGCGATGGCCGTGCTGCAGAACACCTGGCACACACAGGTCTTTTGAAACGCGCCATCATCGGTCACTGGCAGACAGTACCGGCTATCGGTAAACTGGCTGTTGAAAACAAAATCGAAGCATACAACTTCTCGCAGGGCACGCTGGTTCATTGGTTCCGCGCTTTGGCAGGCCACAAACTCGGCGTCTTCACGGATATCGGTTTGGAAACTTTCCTCGATCCCCGTCAGCTCGGCGGCAAGCTCAATGACGTAACTAAAGAAGACTTGGTCAAATTGATCGAAGTCGACGGTCACGAACAGCTTTTCTATCCGACATTCCCGGTCAACGTAGCTTTCCTCCGCGGCACTTATGCCGATGAATCGGGCAACATCACCATGGATGAAGAAATCGGGCCTTTCGAAAGCACTTCCGTCGCCCAGGCCGTTCACAACTGTGGCGGTAAAGTCGTCGTCCAGGTCAAAGACGTCGTCGCTCACGGCAGCCTCGACCCGCGCATGGTCAAGATCCCTGGCATCTATGTCGACTACGTCGTCGTAGCAGCTCCGGAAGACCATCAGCAGACGTATGACTGCGAATACGATCCGTCCCTCAGCGGTGAACATCGTGCTCCTGAAGGCGCTGCCGATGCAGCTCTCCCCATGAGCGCTAAGAAAATCATCGGCCGCCGCGGCGCTTTGGAATTGACTGAAAACGCTGTCGTCAACCTCGGCGTCGGTGCTCCGGAATACGTTGCTTCTGTTGCCGGTGAAGAAGGTATCGCCGATACCATTACCCTGACCGTCGAAGGTGGCGCCATCGGTGGCGTACCGCAGGGCGGTGCCCGCTTCGGTTCGTCCCGCAATGCCGATGCCATCATCGACCACACCTATCAGTTCGACTTCTACGATGGCGGCGGTCTGGACATCGCTTACCTCGGCCTGGCCCAGTGCGATGGCTCGGGCAACATCAACGTCAGCAAGTTCGGTACTAACGTTGCCGGCTGCGGCGGTTTCCCGAACATTTCCCAGCAGACACCGAATGTTTACTTCTGCGGCACCTTCACGGCTGGCGGCTTGAAAATCGCTGTCGAAGACGGCAAAGTCAAGATCCTCCAGGAAGGCAAAGCCAAGAAGTTCATCAAAGCTGTCGACCAGATCACTTTCAACGGTTCCTATGCAGCCCGCAACGGCAAACACGTTCTCTACATCACAGAACGCTGCGTATTTGAACTGACCAAAGAAGGCTTGAAACTCATCGAAGTCGCACCGGGCATCGATATTGAAAAAGATATCCTCGCTCACATGGACTTCAAGCCGATCATTGATAATCCGAAACTCATGGATGCCCGCCTCTTCCAGGACGGCCCGATGGGGGTGAAAAAATGAAACCTATGCGACTCCACCACGTAGGCATTGTCCTGCCGACCTTAGAAAAAGCCCATGAATTCATGCAGAATAATGGACTTGAAATCGACTATGCCGGCTATGTCGATGCTTACCAGGCTGATCTCATTTTCACTAAGTTTGGTGAATTTGCCAGCCCGATTGAAATGATTATCCCGCACTCCGGTGTGCTTACCCAATTCAATGGTGGCCGCGGCGGCATTGCCCACATCGCCTTCGAAGTGGACGATGTCGAAGCTGTCCGCCAGGAAATGGAAGCAGATTGTCCGGGATGCATGTTAGAAAAGAAAGCTGTCCAGGGTACGGACGACATTATCGTCAACTTCCGCCGCCCGACAACCAACCAGGGTATCCTCG
Organism: Megasphaera indica; assembly: GCF_046614755.1. Classification (NCBI taxonomy): domain Bacteria; kingdom Bacillati; phylum Bacillota; class Negativicutes; order Veillonellales; family Veillonellaceae; genus Megasphaera; species Megasphaera indica. The sequence continues at coordinate 70,234 of NZ_JBKKJR010000005.1, read as the reverse complement.
TTGAATATGTTCAGACGACAGCACCTATCACCGGCCGCGGCGAAAATCCTTTCGTTAAGAATCTCGGCCCGGAAAAAGGGAAGCTCAACGAAACATGGCATCCCATGCGCCTGCACCATATCGGCATCGTCTTGCCGACCTTGGAAAAGGCCCATGAATTCATCAAGACCAATGGTCTGGAAGTGGATTATTCCGGTTTCGTCGACGCCTACCATGCGGATCTCATTTTCACTAAAAAAGGTGAAAACAGTACGCCTATCGAATTCATTATTCCCCGTGAAGGGGTCCTCAAAGATTTCAATCATGGCAGGGGAGGTATCGCTCATATCGCCTTTGAAGTGGATGATGTCGAAAAGGTACGTCAGATTATGGAAAGCCAGAAGCCTGGTTGCATGCTCGAAAAGAAAGCCGTCCGGGGAACGGACGATATCATCGTCAACTTCCGCCGTCCCAGCACGGACGCCGGCATCCTCGTCGAATATGTCCAGACCGTAGCTCCCATCAATCGCAGCAATCCCAACCCTTTTAATGATTGATTTTTTATAAAGAAAGGTGAAAACTGTGTATACTCTCGGAATCGACGTTGGTTCTTCTTCTTCCAAGGCAGTCATCCTGGAAGATGGCAAGAAGATCGTCGCCCATGCCGTCGTTGAAATCGGCACCGGTTCGACCGGTCCGGAACGCGTCCTGGACGAAGTCTTCAAAGATACCAACTTAAAAATTGAAGACATGGCGAACATCATCGCCACAGGCTATGGCCGTTTCAATGTCGACTGCGCCAAAGGCGAAGTCAGCGAAATCACGTGCCATGCCAAAGGGGCCCTCTTTGAATGCCCCGGTACGACGACCATCCTCGATATCGGCGGTCAGGACGTCAAGTCCATCAAATTGAATGGCCAGGGCCTGGTCATGCAGTTTGCCATGAACGACAAATGCGCCGCTGGTACGGGCCGTTTCCTCGACGTCATGTCGAAGGTACTGGAAATCCCCATGTCTGAAATGGGGGACTGGTACTTCAAATCGAAGCATCCCGCTGCCGTCAGCAGTACCTGCACGGTTTTTGCTGAATCGGAAGTCATTTCCCTTCTTTCCAAGAATGTCCCGAAAGAAGATATCGTAGCCGGTGTCCATCAGTCCATCGCCGCCAAAGCCTGCGCTCTCGTGCGCCGCGTCGGTGTCGGTGAAGACCTGACCATGACCGGCGGTGGCTCCCGCGATCCCGGCGTCGTCGATGCCGTATCGAAAGAATTAGGTATTCCTGTCAGAGTCGCTCTGCATCCCCAAGCGGTGGGTGCTCTCGGAGCTGCTTTGATTGCTTATGATAAAATCAAGAAATAAGTCAAAGGAGAGAACAAAATCATGAGTGAAGAAAAAACAGTAGATATTGAAAGCATGAGCTCCAAGGAAGCCCTTGGTTACTTCTTGCCGAAAGTCGATGAAGACGCACGTAAAGCGAAAAAAGAAGGCCGCCTCGTTTGCTGGTCCGCTTCTGTCGCTCCTCCGGAATTCTGCACGGCTATGGACATCGCCATCGTCTATCCGGAAACTCACGCAGCTGGTATCGGTGCCCGTCACGGGGCTCCGGCCATGCTCGAAGTTGCTGAAAACAAAGGTTACAACCAGGACATCTGTTCCTACTGCCGCGTCAACATGGGCTACATGGAACTCCTCAAACAGCAGGCTCTGACAGGCGAAACGCCGGAAGTCCTCAAAAACTCCCCGGCTTCTCCGATTCCCCTTCCGGATGTTGTCCTCACTTGCAACAACATCTGCAATACCTTGCTCAAATGGTATGAAAACTTGGCTAAAGAATTGAACGTACCTCTCATCAACATCGACGTACCGTTCAACCATGAATTCCCTGTTACGAAACACGCTAAACAGTACATCGTCGGCGAATTCAAACATGCTATCAAACAGCTCGAAGACCTTTGCGGCCGTCCCTTCGACTATGACAAATTCTTCGAAGTACAGAAACAGACACAGCGCTCCATCGCTGCCTGGAACAAAATCGCTACGTACTTCCAGTACAAACCGTCGCCGCTCAACGGCTTCGACCTCTTCAACTACATGGGCCTCGCCGTTGCTGCCCGCTCCTTGAACTACTCGGAAATCACGTTCAACAAATTCCTCAAAGAATTGGACGAAAAAGTAGCTAATAAGAAATGGGCTTTCGGTGAAAACGAAAAATCCCGTGTTACCTGGGAAGGTATCGCTGTCTGGATCGCTCTCGGCCACACCTTCAAAGAACTCAAAGGTCAGGGCGCTCTCATGACTGGTTCCGCTTATCCTGGCATGTGGGACGTTTCCTACGAACCGGGCGACCTCGAATCCATGGCAGAAGCTTATTCCCGTACATATATCAACTGCTGCCTCGAACAGCGCGGCGCTGTTCTTGAAAAAGTTGTCCGCGACGGCAAATGCGACGGCTTGATCATGCATCAGAACCGTTCCTGCAAGAACATGAGCCTCCTCAACAACGAAGGTGGCCAGCGCGTCCAGAAGAACCTCGGCGTACCGTATGTCATTTTCGACGGCGACCAGACCGATGCTCGTAACTTCTCGGAAGCACAGTTCGATACCCGCGTAGAAGCTTTGGCAGAAATGATGGCAGACAAAAAAGCCAATGAAGGAGGAAACCACTAATGAGTCAGATCGACGAACTTATCAGCAAATTACAGGAAGTATCCAACCATCCCCAGAAGACGGTTTTGAATTATAAAAAACAGGGCAAAGGCCTCGTAGGCATGATGCCTTACTACGCTCCGGAAGAAATCGTATACGCTGCAGGCTATCTCCCGGTAGGCATGTTCGGCTCCCAGAACCCGCAGATCTCCGCAGCTCGTACATACCTTCCTCCGTTCGCTTGTTCCTTGATGCAGGCTGACATGGAACTCCAGCTCAACGGCACGTATGACTGCCTCGACGCTGTCATCTTCTCCGTTCCCTGCGATACCCTCCGCTGCATGAGCCAGAAATGGCACGGCAAAGCTCCGGTCATCGTCTTCACACAGCCCCAGAACCGTAAGATCCGCCCGGCTGTCGACTTCCTCAAAGCTGAATACGAACATGTCCGCACTGAATTGGAACGTATCCTCAACGTAAAAATCTCCGACCTGGCTATCCAGGAAGCTATCAAAGTATACAACGAAAACCGTCAGGTTATGCGTGAATTCTGCGACGTAGCTGCTCAGTACCCGCAGATCTTCACTCCGGTCAAACGCCATGACGTCATCAAAGCCCGCTGGTTCATGGACAAAGCTGAACACACCGCTTTGGTCCGCGAACTTATCGACGCTGTCAAGAAAGAACCGGTACAGCCGTGGAATGGCAAAAAAGTCATCCTCTCCGGTATCATGGCAGAACCGGATGAATTCCTCGACATCTTCAGCGAATTCAACATCGCTGTCGTCGCTGACGACCTCGCTCAGGAATCCCGCCAGTTCCGTACAGACGTACCGTCCGGCATCGATCCCCTCGAACAGCTCGCTCAGCAGTGGCAGGACTTCGATGGCTGCCCGCTCGCTTTGAACGAAGACAAACCGCGTGGCCAGATGCTCATCGACATGACCAAGAAATACAATGCTGACGCTGTCGTCATCTGCATGATGCGCTTCTGCGATCCGGAAGAATTCGACTATCCGATTTACAAACCGGAATTCGAAGCAGCCGGTGTCCGTTACACCGTCCTCGACCTCGACATCGAATCTCCGTCGCTCGAACAGCTCCGTACCCGTATCCAGGCTTTCTCGGAAATTCTCTAAGAATCGCCTGATCCATCAGCCATCTGGGCGGGACTCCGAAAGGTGCCTGCTACAGGATAGATTGCCTGCTCCGGCAGACAGTATGGCAGCTTGCAGCCCGCGTTGTGCGGGCTGTGGGCTGTTCATGACGCTTTAAAGACGGCTCTGCCGTTTTTAAATAAAAACCATATATACAATCTTTTAGGAGGAAACTCAATCATGGAATTCAAACTTTCTGAATTACAGCAAGATATCGCAAATCTCGCAAAAGATTTTGCAGAAAAAAAATTAGCTCCCACTGTCAAAGATCGCGACGAAAAAGAAGAATTTGACCGCGCTATCCTCGACGAAATGGGTACTCTCGGCCTTCTCGGTATTCCCTGGGAAGAAGAAAACGGCGGCGTAGGTGCTGACTTCCTCAGCCTCGCAGTTGCTTGCGAAGAAGTAGCTAAAGTTGACCCCTCCATCGCACTCAGCTTTGAAGTACACACTATGCTCTGCTCCTGGCCGATCTGGAAATTTGGCACAGCTGAACAGAAAGCTAAATTCCTCAAACCCCTCGCAGAAGGCACAAAACTCGGCGCTTTCGGCCTCACTGAACCGAATGCTGGTACCGACGCTTTGAACGGCTCCACAGTCGCTACGAAAAACGAAGATGGCAGCTACACCTTGAACGGCTCCAAAGTCTTCAACACCAACGGCGGCGAAGCTGACGTTACTGTCGTATTCGCTTCCACGGACAAATCCAAAGGCGCTAAAGGCATGAGCGCTTTCATCCTCGAAAAAGGCATGGAAGGCTTTACCTATGGCAAAAAAGAAGTTAAAATGGGTATCCGCGCTTCCGTACAGCGTGAACTCGTATTCCAGAACGTAAAAGTTCCGGCTGAAAACCTCCTCGGCAAAGAAGGCGAAGGCTTCAAGATCGCTATGATGACCCTCGACGGCGGCCGTGTTGGCGTTGGCGCACAGGCTCTCGGCATTGCTGAAGGCGCTTACAATGCAGCTGTTCAGTATGCTAAAGAACGTACACAGTTTGGCAAACCGATCGCTAAATTCCAGGCTATCAGCTTCATGCTCGCTGACATGAAACTCAAAATCGAAACGGCTCGCCTCGCTGTCTACAAAGCAGCTTGGAAAATGGCTCAGCCTGACGTTAAATCCTACTCCGTAGACGCAGCTATCGCTAAGAAATATGCTTCTGACGTAGCTATGCAGGTCACCACCGATGCTGTCCAGGTATTCGGCGGCTATGGCTTCACTCGCGAATATCCGGTTGAACGCTACATGCGCGATGCTAAGATCACTCAGATCTACGAAGGCACCAACCAGGTACAGCAGATGGTTATCTCTGGCGCCATCCTCAGATAATCAAAGAGTTTCCTAACAGAACTCTCCTCCTTTTGAAACACGTATAGAAATAGTATAAAACAGTATGAGATAAAACCGCTTACAAAGAGAGGCTGTCGCCGATGCGACAGCCTCTCTTTTTCGTGTTTGTAATTTGCAGTTTGTAGTGGCTCCCCTGAGAAGGGGAGCTGACCGCTCCAGGCGGTCTGAGGGGCCTTGCTACAGTAATGCGTAAGCCAGCCCCTAACTACGAACCCCTAACCCCTAACCACGAACCACGAGCCACTTAACGGGGCTTTACACTGCGGCCTGCGGCGCCCGTATGGGCGCCCCTACACCAACGCCCGGTAACATTTCTCCGACATGGGCACGGGCACGCCGTACTGGTGGGCCAGGCGGATGAGGGCGCCGCTGAAGGTATCCAGCTCGCTCTGGTGGCCGGCGGCGATGTCCCGCTTGAGGGAGCTCGTGGCATCCATGTCGTCGCTGCCTAAGATGCGGTCGTACTGGTCGTCGACGACGTCGTCGGGCAGGGGGACTCCGGCGGCCTTGCCGACGTCATAGGCTTCCTGCAGGAGAGCCCGGAATTCTTCCCTGCCATGGGGCTGGGAGAGGGCGCCGCCGATGGATGTTCGATAGTACGCCGTCAGGACGTTATAGGCGCAGTTGAGGATGAATTTGCGCCAGATTTCGACGGTGATGTTCTCGGCGATGCAGCAGGTCAGGCCTGGATGGTTGAGGATGCCGTAGATTTTCTTCGTCGCATCGGCGTCGTCCGAACCGATGTAGATACGGGCAAAGCGCCCTTCCTGGCGGATGGAGTAGTCTTCTTTATAAGATGACGTGATGTAGATGGCCGAATCGACGATTTTTCCGCGCTTCATGAGGGCCGCTGCCGTATCGTGATAGGTGAAGCCGTTGAGGACAGGGACGACGATCGTATCGTCGCCGATGCAGGGCAGGACCGCCGTCAGAGCCGCTTCCAGGGAATAATTCTTGACGCAGACGAAGATGACGTCCTGGATGCCTGCCGAGGCGGGATCGTCCGTGACGGCCGGATGGGCCGTGTGGTCGCCGAAGAAGTCGCTGTGGACGACGAGGCCCTTTGTCTGGAGCGATTCTTTGCGCTTCCGCCGGGCAATGAGTGTTACGTCATCATAATTGGCACAGAGGACGGACGCGATATATCCCCCGACGCCGCCGATGCCGGTAATCATAATTTTCACAATTATCAACCCCTCTTTGAATAATCAAGTATACCTTATTATCGCACAGGCCCGGATAAACAGCAAATCGGTCAGGGTATGCCCAAAAAGTATATGAAGATAACATATGAACACTTGAACATATTTAACTTTAATGATATCATGAAGGCAAATAAAAAGTGAGTCCCTGAAGGAGGCATATCTATGGAAGAAGAATTTTTGAAAGACCAGGGCTGTTCCTGCTGCAACGACCATCACGACGAAGACGAAGCCGTCAAAATGGATGCTGTCGGCACTTGCGGCTGCTGCTGCGGTGACGACGATGATGACGAAGAAGAAAGTCCCTTGTGGACCCTCGTCGCCGGGACGGTGCTCTTTTTAGTCACCTACCTGACCGGTATTATTCCCGATGATTTTTCCCTTCCCGCCTATATCATCGCCTATCTGCTCTTAGGCTACGGCGTCCTGCGGGAAGCTGGAGAAAACATCATGAAGCGCCAGCCTTTCGATGAAAATTTTCTCATGGCCGTGGCTACCATCGGCGCCTTTGCCATCGGTGACTATCCAGAAGCCGTCGCCGTCATGCTCTTCAGTCGCATCGGCGAAGCCATGGAAGACCGGGCCGTCAACCGCAGCCGCAAGCAGGTGGCCGCCGCCATCGATATGCGCCCGGAAGTCGTCCATCGCGTAACGGCCGATGGCTCGACGGTCACCATCCCGGCCAAGGACGCTGCTGCCGGTGATGTCGTCGTCGTCCGCGTCGGTGACCGCATCCCCTTGGACGGTGTCGTCACGGCCGGCGAAAGCCTCATCGATACGTCGGCCCTGACAGGGGAACCGGTTCCGGTCATCTGCCGGGAAGGCTCGGAAGTCCTGTCGGGCAGCATCAATACGTCTGGCGTCCTCCACGTCAAAGTGACCAAGCCCCTGGCAGAATCGATGGTCACGAAGATTTTGGAATCCGTCGAAAGGGCAGCGGCGCGCAAGCCGAAAATCGACCGTTTCATTACGCGCTTTTCCCGCATCTATACACCGGCTGTCGTCGCCATCGCCGCGGCTACGGCCATCATCCCGTCCCTGGTGACCGGTCAGTGGCACTACTGGATTTATACGGCTTTGACTTTTCTGGTCATCAGCTGCCCCTGCGCCCTGGTCCTCAGCGTACCCCTGAGCTTCTTCGCCGGTATCGGTGCGGCGTCGAAACAGGGCATCCTCTTCAAGGGCGGTATTGCCATGGAACAGATGAAGCACATCGGCGCCGTCGTCTTCGATAAGACCGGTACCATTACCAAAGGTAACTTCGTCGTCCACCAGGTCGTTCCGGCCGATAACCGCAGTGCCGATGACGTCCTCTGCCTCTGCGCGTCGGCAGAACAGGCGTCGAACCATCCCATTGCCCGCAGTGTCGTCGCCCAGGCCTGTGAACAGGGCCTGAGCCTGACCGAGCCGTCGGAAATGGAAGAAATCGCCGGGCAGGGCCTGAAAGCCCAGGTCGGCAGCCATAGCGTCCTCTGCGGCAACCGCCAGCTCATGGATACCCGCCACATCGTCCTGCCGGCCATGGACGACGTCGAGTACGGTTCGGAGCTGTACGTCGCCATCGACGGAGCCTATGCCGGCCGCTTGGTCATTTCGGACACCATCAAAGAAGACGCTGTCGACGCCGTCAAGGCCATTTCCCGCATGGGCATCACGACGGCCATGCTTACCGGTGATTCTCAGAAAGCCGCAGATTACATCGCCTCTAAGACGGGCATCGACGACGTCCGGGCCAAGCTGCTGCCGCAGGATAAAGTCAATCAGATGGATGCCCTGCGTAAGCAATACGGGCCGATCCTCTTCGTCGGCGACGGCATCAACGATGCGCCTGTTCTGGCCGGTGCCGATGTCGGCGCTGCTATGGGCAGTGGTGCCGATGCAGCCGTCGAAGCGGCTGACGTCGTCTTCATGCAGTCCCGGGTCAGCGCCGTACCGGCAGCACTCCACCTGTCCCGGGAAACCATGAAGATTGCCATGGAAAACGTCGTCTTTGCCTTAGGCGTCAAAGGCGTCGTCATGATCGCCGGGTTTGCCGGTTATGCTTCCATGTGGGCTGCCGTCTTTGCCGATTCCGGCGTCGCCGCCCTTTGTGTCCTCAATTCGGTACGCATGCTTTACAAAAAATAAAGTCTTTCTGGCAAATCGGTAATAAAAACGTTTAACTAAATTTAAAATATAACGTTTAACGAAATAAAATTTAAAAATATTAACAAAAGTCCTTGACAACCAGCCTCTTTTCAGGGATAATAGGCACATCACACAAACAGAGCACTGTGAAAGCAGTGCGGATATAATGACGATGAACGGGTAAAAGACGAATCCTGATCCTCTTCAGAGAGCCGGCGGTGCTGTGAATCCGGCGAGGTGCAATCGTCCGACTTCGCCCGGGAGTTTCTGTACCGACTGTTTTTCTAGGGAATTGAGGTACAGACGCAATCCCGCGTTATAGGATGTCTGTCAAAGACGTTGAGTATAATGACAGGGTGGTACCGCGAATCATCGCCCCTGTTGCTCCGCTGGAGCAGCAGGGGTTTTTTATATCCCCTGAGTGTGACTCGTACAGTATTCATTATCAAATTATTTCTTGGGTATTTTGGTATTCATGTAAAGAGGTATTGGCTATGGAAAAAGCAATGGGTAAGATCATGACCGCTGCAGCTGAAACGCGGGCTGTTGCCGGCACGATGACAAACTTCCGATGGAAAATCGCGTTTTTAATCTTCTTAATCAGTTTCGTCGCTTATATGGACCGCGTCAACCTTTCCGTCGCGACGCCGGTCATCATGCAGGATTTCGGCTTCACGAAAATCGACATGGGCTTCATTCAGACCTGTTTCTTCGCCAGCTACGCTTTGATGCAGGTCCCTGGCGGTATCCTGGCTGAAAAGTTCGGCATGCGCAAGACCGGGGCTTTCGCCATCCTCTGGTGGTCCGTCTTCACGGCCTTGACGGCTTTAGCTAAAGGCAAGATCAGCTTCGCCGCTGTCCGCCTGGCTTTCGGCCTCGGCGAAGGCCCTGTCTTCCCGTCTTTGGGGGCCGCTACCTTTACATGGTTCAATAAACACGAAAAAGGCAAGGCCAGCTCGTCCATCCTGTTAGGGACCTTCTTCGGCCCCGTCGTCGGCCCGGTCGCAACGGTCGCCCTCATGGGCCTCTTCGGCTGGCACGCCGTCTTCATCATCTTCGGTCTCGTCGGCATCGCCCTGGCCTGGGTATGGCACCGCTTCGCCTGTGACAATCCGGCAGACAGCCCCTATGTCAATGCTGAAGAAGCTGCGTACATCAACGAAGGCCGTTCGGCTGACTCCCTGAAGAAAGCCGTCGCTCCCTGGAGCAAGTTCCTCCGCTCGACCCAGTTCTGGGCTGTCGGTATCCAGTTCATGGTCGTCGACTACATCATGTACGTCTTCCTGGCATGGCTGCCCATGTACCTGACTGAAGTTCACAACATGTCCTTGAAATCCATGGGCTTCTGGGCTTCCTGTCCTTGGATCGCGCTGATGGCTATGGTCTTCCTGGCCGGCTTCGTTTCCGACAAGATTGCCAATGGCAGCCACAGCGAAATGCAGTATAAGATGCGCACCGTCACGGCTATGGCCGGCGTCGCCGTTACATCCCTCGGCCTGTACATCGCATCCCATACGGCTGACCCGGCCATGAACATCTTCTGGATGTCCGTTTCCCTCGGTGCCTTGGGCTTTGCTATGAGCGCCAGCTGGTCTTCCGTCATCTCCCTGGGTGGTAAATACACCGGTTCCGTTTCCGGCTGGATCAACCTCTGGGGCAACATCGGCGGCGTCCTGGCTCCTATCGTCACGGCCTTCTTCGTCACCAACTACGGCTGGAACAACGCCTTCACGGCCACGTCCCTGTTCGGCATCATCGCCATCGTAGCCTGGATCTTCGTAAAACCGGGCAAACAACTCGTCCCGTAGGATAAGTGATTGATGGGCGCCCACATAGGGCGCCCGCCGTTTGCCGTTCGCAGGCCGCAGAACGCGTTCTTTGCCTCCCTTAACAGGGGAGGTGGCCTGAAAGGGCGGAGAGGTTTCTTTTACTAGCCCCTAACGGCTAGCTGCTAACCACTAAAAAATGCTGTCATTTACGCGACAGCACTTTTTTTGAAATTTTTTATTAGCACTCACTTGACAAGAGTGCTAATAGGGTTTATGATATAGCTGTAATCAGGAAGAGGTTACAGAGAGATAAGCAAAAAGGTCAAAAGAACAGAACTGAAAAGAAGGTTCACTCATAGCAACAATGAACGATGTGTTGAAAGAGGGTAATGATTATGATGAAAGGTTTATTTCCAGTTGTAACGAACAGTGATTTTGTATTCCCTGATACGATTTTTGACAACTTCTTCAACAGCTTTGAAAATCCGACAGAAGGCAACTACCGCGTCCCGCAGGTAGATATCGAAGATACCGATAAGGCCTACATCCTGACGACGGACCTGCCGGGCATCGCCAAAGAAGACATCAACGTCAGCTACAACGATGACATCCTGACTTTGACGGCTAAACACGAAGAAAAGAAAGATGAAAAAGACGATAAGAAGAAATATATCCGCAAAGAACGCAGCAGCCATACGTTCTGCCGTCAGTTCACGGTCCGCAACATCCAGAAAGATGGCATCCAGGCAGCCTTTAAAGACGGCGTCCTGACCGTAACCCTGCCGAAAGAAGACCCGAAGAAAGTGGCTGAAGCCCACCGCATTGAAGTCAAATAATTGTAGGGGCGCCCACGTGGGGCGCCCGCCAAACTCCCTTGTATTCAATGTTTGATATATGGTGTTCAAACTTACGTAAAAAGAAGGCATGACTTATGAATAGCTTATTCCCAGTTGTTGATAATGAATTTTCCGTTCCCGATGTTTTTGATAACTTCTTCAATCGCTTCATGTGGCCGAGTGAATTCTCCAGCACTATGCCGAAAGTCGACATTGAAGACAAAGGCAGCGAATACGTTATGACCGCTGATCTGCCGGGCGTCCAGAAAGAAGACATCCATCTGAGCTACGACAACAACGTCCTGACTTTGGCTGCCAGCCACAACGAACAGAAGGATTCGCAAGACGAACAGCACAACTACATCTGCAAAGAACGTTCGAGTTCGTCCTTCTGCCGTCAGTTCCCTGTCACAGGCATTCAGAAAGAAGGTATCCAGGCTGCTTTCAAAGATGGCGTCCTGACCGTAACTCTCCCGAAAGATGCCCAACAGGCACAACCGACCAACACCATTGAAATCCAGTGAGGATGAAAAAAAGACCTACCGCATACACGGCAGGTCTTTTTTTAGTGGCTAGCAGCTCGCAGAGGCCGGCCTCAAGGCTCCCATAATAGGAGAGCTGGCCGCCGAAGGCGGTCTGAGAGGTTGATTTAAAGCTATCTGCTAACCGCTGACTGCTGGCTGCTAAAAATAGGCATCGCTTAATGCGACGCCTATTTTTTTTATAATTGAGAAATTCTATTGTCTGTTGTAATTACAACAGCTATAATGATGAAAAAAACGTATACTTAACACATCGAAGGGAAAGAAAAAACGAGGTGAGTGGAATGAAAGAAACGAAAGGCCATATCTTTTCTATCAGCCGTGATAATGCCCCAGTGGCCGGCTGTACGATTTCTAAAGAACTGGTCAATGAAGCCCAGTATCAAGTCTTTTACTTTTCCCTGGCTGCCGGTACGGACATCAGTCCGGAAATCTACAGGCAGGCGAAAGTCCTCTATGTCGCTGACGGTACGCTGATCGTTCACTGGCCGGGGGAAGAACATAATCTGGTGGCTGGTCAGGCCATCATCGCACCGCCGTCCGTACCCGTTGGCATGAAGAGCCGCGATGGGGCGGTCTATACGGAACTTACAGTAGAGGAGGAATTCCTTATGAACATCGATGCAGGCAAGATTTTCTCTTTGGCAGGCCTCGTGCCTTATCAGGATGGTAAGATCATCAACCGCGACATTATTCAGTCGCCTAAAGTCAAATTCGTCGTCATGAGTTTCGGCGCCGGCACAGGCCTTTCGGAACACGCTGCTCCCGGCGAAGCCTTGATTTTTGCCCTGGAAGGCAAAGCCGTCATTCGCTATGAAGGTGAAGATCATGAAATCAAGGCCGGCGAAAACTTTGCTTTTGCCAAGAACGGCCGCCATGCCATCACTGCCGATGGACCCTTTAAAATGGCATTGCTGCTTACGTTAGAATAATTTCATCATATAGAGATAATTGAAAAGGAGACGCTCATCATGGGTAAAAAAATTACAGAAAAAGTGACTTGGGTAGGTAAAATAGACTGGGAATTGAACGAATTCCACGGCCATGAATATTCGACAGAAAAGGGCTCTTCGTATAACTCCTACTTGATCCGCGATAAAAAGACGGTCCTCATGGATACGGTCTGGAAACCCTTTGACGACGAATTCGTCGCTAACCTGAAGAAGGAAATCGACCTCAAAGACATCGACTATATCGTCATGAACCACAATGAAAACGACCACAGCGGCGCTTTGCCGGCACTGATGCGGGAAATCCCGGATACGCCGATTTACTGCACCAAGAAAGGGGAAGCCATCCTGCGCGGCCTCTATCACCAGGATTGGAACTTCGTCAACGTCAAGACCGGCGATACCCTGGACCTGGGCGACAGCCAGCTCGTCTTCATCGAAGCCGCTATGCTCCATTGGCCGGATACGATGTTCACTTATATGACCGGCGAAAACATCCTCTTCAGCAACGACGGTTTCGGTCAGCACTATGCCAGCGAAAGAATGTACAATGACTGCGTAGACCAGGCAGAACTCTATCAGGAAGCCATGAAATACTATGCCAATATCCTCAACCTCTACAGTCCCATGGTTACGCGGAAAATCGATGAAATCCTCAAGATGGGTGTCCCGGTCAACATGATTTGCCCGAGTCACGGTGTCATCTGGCGCAAAGATCCCCTGAAAATCGTCGCCAAATATCAGGATTGGGCCAAAGCTTACCAGGAAAACCAGATCACCATCATTTACGATACGATGTGGAATTCCACGCGCCGCATGGCTGAATGCATCGCCGAAGGCCTGCGCGAAACGGATCCGACGCTGACGGTGAAACTCTTCAATTCCGCTGTCGATGACAAGAACGACATCGTTACGGAAGTCTTCAAATCGAAAGCCATCCTCGTCGGCTCGCCGACCATCAACTACGGCTTCCTCTTCTCCATCGGCGGTATCATGGAAATGATCCGCGGCCTGAAATTCAAGAATAAGAAAGCCGCTGCTTTCGGCAGCTATGGCTGGAGCGGTGAAGCTGTCAAACAGATTACAGCTCTCCTCCAGGGTGCCGGCTTCGACGTCGTCAACGACGGCCTGCGCTGCCAGTGGAACCCGGACCAGGCAACCCAGGAAACATGCCGCCAATACGGCCGTGATTTCGCAGCAGCCGTCAACGCTTCCGAAGCCAAGGAAGATGGCGTACAGACCGAACTCGGCGATTACAACAACGACGAACAGATCGGCAAGGCTGCCAAAGAACATTTCGAAGATTGGGAAAAAGATGCCCGTGAAGGCGTAAAAGGCGGCTATGCCGGCTAAGTAGGGAAAGTGGCTCGTGGCTAGTAGCTGGCTACTAGCTCTTGCCTCCCTTAATAGGGGAGGTGGCCTGAAAGGCCGGAGAAGTTGCTTTAAATTTAAAGTGATAATACTTGCGAACCGGATTTGTGTGAGCGGGCGCCCCACGTGGGCGCCCCTACAAAAAAAGGGCTGTCGCACATGCGACAGCCTTTTTTGTATTCTGGAGCGGATGAAGGGGATCGAACCCTCGTACCAAGCTTGGGAAGCTCGTATTCTACCACTGAATTACACCCGCATGAACTTTTACTTGTTCATTTTACCAGTATTCATGCGGTTTGTAAAGGTTTTCGAAGAATTTTCTTGAAATACTGGTAAAATAAGGCCTCACGGCCTTTTATAATGGTTAACAATAGGCGGAAAAGCAGATAAAATCTAGCTTTTTCCGCCTTTTTTTATTGATTTTCTGAGTAATTGTTTTACTGTACATTTTCGCTGATTTTTAGTGATTTTTCTTCAAAAGGGGTGCAGGAGGGGTGCAGTTTGACCCTGAATACAAGCTCTACATTTATGGAATACAAGCTTTAAAGGGCCTATAAACCGCATGGTTAAGCGATTTTATGGAAAATAAAAAGGGGCAATGATTTATGAATGAAATGGTAATAAAAATACAATTTATAGTATCGTAGCATATCAAAGAGGCTCTCTAAGTGAGCCTCTTTTTTAGGAGGTGTAATTGTTGGCTACTGTAATCAATCGAGGAAATGGTCATTGGGAGCTTCGGGTCTATATAGGTCAAGATAAGGACGGCAACAAAATCCGTAAAGATGGTCGGATATAGACTGGGATGAGAAAAAAATCTGTATTCAGAGGTCTGTGAAATATGTATCATCTCGTTGTACTGAAGTCTCTAATCGAAAGACGGACAAGTCCATCCGGACAGTTTACATCAGTGACTTCCTCAGCCAATTATTAGAACAACTTAAAAGAAAACAAATCAAATCCGCCCTGTGTGTCCTCAATTCGGTCCGCATGCTCTATAAAAAATAACTGACCATCTCCCGATGACAGTTCCATAACAGAAAGCCCCGTCGAAGAAATTTCCTTCGACGGGGCTTTGTTGTAGATGCTACTTGATTTCTATTTCGTAAACTGCAGGGGGACTGTCGATACGACGACGTCTAAGTAAGGCAGGGTACGGAGTCTTAGCAGCCAGCCGCTCTGGTTGTGAAGCAGGCGGTGCCATAATTTTTTCGTTTCAAATTCCGGAATGAGGACGGTAATCGTATCTTTCGGAGCCGTCTCTTTCCGCAGCTCTTGGATAAAGGTGATGAGCGGGTCCGTCAACTGCCGATAAGGCGATTGAAGCATGATGAGCTCGATGTCGGGTTCCAGTTGGCGCCACAAGGTTTTGATTTTTTTACCCCGTTCATCGTCGCTGTAGACGTGGACGGCATAGATTTTATCTTTCGGACCGCTGATGATCTTGGCGTAGCGAATGGCCTTGGCTACGGCTTGAGTCGGGGACGCGATGGGGATGATGATGATATTGTGGCCTAAGTCGGTGGTCATGACTTTCGTATACTCTTCCGGTGTCAGCAACAGCTGTTCTCGGACGTCATCATAGTGATGATGGACTTTAAGGAACATATAGACCAAGGTAGGGATGAGCAGGACGATAATCCAGGCTCCGTAGATGAATTTGGTGATGAGGACGATGACGACGACGCAGGCCGTGACCAGGGCACCGAAGCCGTTGATGACGGAAAAGAGGCGCCAGTTTCGTTCCCGGCATTGTCTCCAGTAGACGACCATGGCCGATTGGGCAATGGTGAAGGAGAGGAATACGCCGATGGCATAGAGGGAAATGAGGTGCTCAATATTACCCTGGAAGAGGACAATCAAGATGCCGGCCATGAGCGTCAGGACTTGGATGCCGTTAGAATAGCTCAGGCGTTCACCTCGGTTGGCAAAGTAGCGGGGGACGTAGCCGTCGACGGCCATGAAAGAAAGAAGCGGCGGCAAGCCGTTGTAGGCCGTATTGGCGGCGATGTAGAGGATGACCATCATCAAAATCTGGATGACGTAGTAAATCAAGGTCCGGCTGAAGATATCTTCGACAAGGAGGGACAATAGGGTGTAGCCTTGTGTCGGCAAGAGGTGAAGATAAATGATGAGGTAACTGAGGCCGCCGAGCATGATTGCCAGGATACAGGCCATGACAGCCGTCGTTTCGATGGCGTTTTTTTGCTGAGGCGCCTTGAACATGGTGACGCCGTTGGCAATGGCTTCGATGCCGGTCATGGAACTACAGCCGTTAGCAAAGGCCCGCAGGACGATGAGCATCAAGGCGGTCTGATTCAATGGGGCTACCGTTTCGACAGCGACGGTATGAGCCGTGAGGGTGCCGTTCCAGATTTGATAGAAGCCGCCGATTAAGGTGATCCCCATGGCAGCCAAGAAGAAGTACGTCGGCCAGACGAAGACGGTTGAGGCCTCCCTGGTACCGCGCAGGTTGACGATCATCATCAGGATGAGAACGCCGAGGTCAAGGTAGACGTGATAAGGGTGGAGGACCGGAAAGGCACTGACCAGCGCCGCCGTCCCTGAAGAAATGGAAACGGCAACGGTCAGGATGTAATCGGCCAGAAGCGCCGCCCCTGCCGTAAGGGCCGGGTAGACACCGAGGTATTTCATGGCGATGCCATAGGAACCGCCGCCGCCCGGATTGACCCGGACGACCTGGGTATAGGACAGGGCAACGATGAATAATAAGGCAATGATAGCTAAGACGATAGGTCCGAAATAACGGTATGTCGCTAAGGTCGGTACCGAAGCCAGGACGATGGCAATCTGTTCCGGCCCGTACCCGACGGATGACAGGGCATCCGATGAGAAAATAGGCAGGGCCTTCCATTTTGGCATCTGTTCGCCCTCGAGTTTGGTATTCTCCAAAGGCTTGCCGAGAAGGTGGCGACTAATCGTTTTGAATAGCATGATAGCCTCCTTTTTTTATTGTAAGAAACTGCATTTTGCTAAATACAGCTCAGTATAATCCCTTTTCATACTCCTGTCAATAAAGGTTTTTCATGTGTTATTCCTGTTGACCATAAGATTTCAGAAACAATAGAAAAAAGACATCCCTCGCTGCTGCAAGTCAAAGGATGCCTTTTTGTCTAAGGAGGAAATCGTGTTATTTAGAGGCGACGAGGGCTTCTAATTTAGCGAGTCGTGCATTGAAATCCTGGTTTTGGCTTTCCAAGGTTTCAATCTTCTGATTCTGGTCGGTCAACTGTTTATCTTGTGATTCCAGTTTGACGGCCATTTCTGATTTACTCATATGAGCGTAAGGCGAGGATGATCCGATTTTGAAGGAAACGCCGGCGCTGTACATGTTGTCGTTGTTGCTGATGGTAGCGGGAAGGTTTACCATGGTGTCTTCATTGGAGCGATAGAAGGCGCCGAGGGCTGCGGCATGTTCGCTCTTGTAGGAGCCGAATCCGACGGCGAAGGAGCCTTTGTCATCGGGGGCGAAATCCAAGGGATGGAGTTATCATCACTATCCCATTATTCAGGAAGAACAGCTGAAGAAATTGCTGAAGGCAATAGATGATTTACCTGATAACTACATGATCATCTAGTTCCTGCAAGTCCTAGTTATCTGAATACATGGCTGACAAAAATGTGCAAAAAGATAGGAATACCCCATATTGGTGTTCACTCTTTGCGTCATATGGCCGCTACGTATGCTCTGAATGAAGGGGCATCTTTAAAATAAAACTGTTGTAATAACGAAAAATCTGCTACAATAGGGCTGTATCAATCTGTGTTAGCAGATGTTCATAAAGGAGGTTCCTCATGAAAACATTAGATGAATTGTACCAGCAGATGCTTAAACGGGCTGCTGACGGTAAACCGGTCGGTGTCGATGGTGACCCGAAATTGATCGATTGTCTGGCTCATCCCGACGACCATCCCCTGATCTGGCGGGTCAAGCCCTGTCTCTGTCCGCCCGATGAACCACATCACTGCCAGGAAGCCTGTGACTGGGGCGCTATCACGTCCGGTCCCGATGGCATCACCATCGACGACAGCCAGTGCGTCGGCTGCCAGGCCTGCGTCGATGCCTGCAAGCTCGATACCCTGAAGACGCGGAAAGACCTTATCCCTGTCGTCCAGGAACTGCACGACTACGACGGCCCTATCTACGCTTTGGTTGCTCCTGCCGTATCCGGTCAGTTCGGTCCCGATGTTACCATGGGGAAACTGCGGACAGCTTTCAAGCGCCTGGGTTTCACGGGTATGCTGGAAGTCGCCGCCTTTGCCGATATCCTGACATTGAAAGAAGCCCTGGAATTCGACAAGAACATCAACAATGAAGACCAGTTCCAGCTCACCAGCTGCTGCTGCCCCATGTGGATTGCCATGATCAAGAAGCTCTATCACCAGCTCCTGCCCAACGTCCCGGGCTCTGTCTCGCCTATGATTGCCGGCGGCCGTACAGTTAAGGCCCTGCATCCTAATGCCAAGACTGTCTTCATCGGGCCCTGCCTGGCTAAGAAAGCTGAACGGAAAGAACCGGACCTGGTAGGCGCTATTGATTACGTCCTGACCTATCAGGAACTGCGCGACTTCCTGACGGTTACGGACATCGACCTGGCATCCCTGCCGGAAGACAACGTGCCCCACGCTTCGGAAGCGGGCATCTGCTACGCCTATGCCGGCGGCGTCTCTGAAGCCGTCACGGAAACGGTCCATCAGCTGAACCCGGACCGCAAAGTCGACATCAAGACGCGCAAAGCCGATGGCGTCCCGGCCTGCAAGGCCATGATCAACGACATCCTGGCCGGCAACCGCGATGGCAACTTCTTTGAAGGCATGGGCTGCCTGGGCGGCTGCGTCGGCGGTCCCCGGGCCATCATCAAGAAAGAAGAAGGCAAGGTCAATGTCCAGGCCTACGGCAAACAGGCAGCCTACAAGACGCCCATGGAAAATCCCTACGTCATCGAACTGTTGAAACAATTAGGCTTCCCGACAGTCGAAGAATTCCTCGAACGGAGCCACCTGTACGACCGTATTTTTGACTGATGAAGGGTATGGTCATTATGTAGTGACCTTTTTCACCAAAGTTTGTAGGGGCGCACGTGGGCGACCCGTTTAGGATTTGGAAGGTTCTTTCAGCAATCTGGTCGGGACATCATACATATCCCGGAGCGGGCGCCCCACGTGCGCCCCTACAGAAAAAAAGGCTGTCGCATCTGCGACAGCCTTTTTTTACACGGCCTGCGAACTGCAGCCTTCAAGGGCCATTTACCAATGCCGGCTCTCTTTTAATGCTGCATATTGGGCCAGGAGGTCCGGCTTTTCCGGGCTCTGATAGGTATAGTCGGGCATGGCGGCTTTGGCTTTTTCGACAGCCGCTTTGAAGTCGTAGTAGACCTGCCATTTCGATTCGACCAGTTCGTGGCCGGTCTGGCGCAGGAGAAAGGCCGGGTGATATGTCGGCATGATGTCATAGCCGCGCCACGTGAACCACTTGCCGCGGTTGCGCATGATGCTGGCGGCGCGGCCATAGAAATACTGGAAGGCGACTTTGCCTAGGCAGACGATGACTTTCGGCTGGACCAGTTCGATTTCTTTGACCAAATGGATGTCCGCGCAGTGGCGCCCTTCTTCCAGGGTCGGCGTGCGGTTGTTCTTGGGCCGGCACTTGACGATGTTGGTGACATAGACGTGGTCCCGCGTGAGTCCGACGCTCCACAAGGCCTTGTCGAGGAGCTGCCCCGACGGGCCGATGAGGGGAACGCCGTATTCGTCTTCCACACCGCCAGGCCCTTCGCCGACGAACATCAGCGGCGACGCACAATCGCCGGAATAGCGCGTCGGTCCGCGATTGCCTTCGTCCCGTAAGTGACAGGCTGTACAGCTCATGAGTCCTGTCAGCCAATCTTTCATCTTTTCATTTTCTTCCATGATACCCCTTCTTTATGCGATAATTAATTTTACTATAACAAGGCGGCCGCCTCTTTTCAAGTCGTTCAGCAGTATTCTAAAAAAATACTTTTTACATACTATAGTATGGTATATAATAAAGCTAAATTGACATGACAATTAAAGAAAGGGGGAAGTGCAGTGAAAATCTCACTCATTCAATTTCCTATCGTCCCCGGCGACAGGCTGGCCAATTTCGACCAGGTCCGGCGCCGCGTCCAACAGGCGGCCAGGGCTGGTTCGGATATGGCCGTGCTGCCTGAATTGTGGGACCTGTCGTTCTACCCGCCTGATGTTTATGACCTGGCCGATGAAGAGGGCCGCCAGGCCCAGGAGTTTTTGCAGGACCTGGCTTCGTCCTGTCATATCCAGCTCATCGGCGGCTCCATTGTCCGCCGTCACGACGGGCGCCTGTACAATACGACGTATATCGTCGATGAAGAGGGGAATCGCGTTTCGTCGTATGACAAATGCCATTTATTCACGCTTGGCGGGGAAGAAAAGGTCTTCACGCCGGGAAACCATTTGAATACGTTCTTCCTGGGCGACATCCCTATGGCGTCGATTACCTGTTATGACCTGCGCTTTGGTGAGTGGGTCCGCATGGCGGCCCTGGCCGGTGCCCAGATCCTCTTTGTCCCGGCCGCCTGGCCTCATCCCAGACTGGCTCATTGGCAGATACTCAATCGGGCCCGGGCTATTGAGAACCAGTTCTTCGTCATCGCCGTCAACAGCTGCGGTACCTGCGGTGACTACCGCTTCTGCGGCCATTCTATGATTATCGACCCGTGGGGCGAAGTGCTGGCCCAAGGAGGAGACGGTGAGGAAATCGTTACCGGTGAAATCGACTTGTCCGTCATCAAAGACATCCGCAGCCGCATCAATGTCTTTCGCGACCGGCGGCCTGAGTTATATCATTTAGAAGGGAAGCGGTAACGTGGAAGGCGTATTGCACGGGTTACAAGGTATTTTTGAAGTCCTCTTCATCATTTCCATCGGCTTCATCTTGGCCAAGAAAGGCTGGTTCGGGCCGGACATGAGCGCTGTCTTTACCAAACTGGTCATGAAGATAAGCCTGCCCTTATACATGCTCTGCCAGCTGGAAAAGGACTTCACCCATGATTCGCTGCTCCGCATCGCGCCGGACCTACTCCTGCCCTTTGCGTCTATTCTTTTGGCCTATGCCGTCGGCCGCATAGCGGCCAAAGTCCTGCACATCCGCCAGGACCGGCAGGGCGTCTTCATCACTTGTTTTTTCATTGCCAATACCATCTTCATCGGCCTGCCCGTCAACTTGGCCCTGTTCGGGACGCAGAGCGTACCGTCGGTCATGCTCTATTACATGGCCAACACGACCATGTTCTGGACCCTCGGCGTCTACCATATCGTCAACGACAGTCTGGGCGGCAAGGGGAATATGCCCTTGTTTTCCCTGCAGACCCTGAAGAAAGTCTTTTCGCCGCCGCTCCTGGGCTTTTTGGCTGGCCTGGTCCTGATTATGGCCAATATCAAGCTGCCTGATTTCCTGCTGACGTCGTTCCAATACGTCGGCAATATGGCGACGCCGCTGTCGCTCATGGTCATCGGCATTGAAATGACGGGCATTTCTCTGGCGTCGGTCCGCTGGGACCGGGACATCATCGGCGCCCTCGTCGGCCGCTTCCTGGTCTGTCCGGCCTGCGTCCTGGTGCTCCTGCCCTTCATCCCGGTCACGCCCATGTCGGCCCAGGTCTTTACTATGCAGGCCAGTATGCCGGCCATGACCCAGATGACAGTCGTCGCCAAGTCCGTCGGCGCCGATGTCCGTTATTCGACGGAAGTCAGCTTTATCACCGTCGTCATGGGCATCGTCATCATTCCCTTATATATGTTTATCATTGGATAGAAGGAGTTTTTTTAGAAAATGAACACCCTCGAAGATTTGAAGAAAGCCTTGAAAGCCTATGAAGCCCAGGCCTTTCAGCTCAACTATACCATTGCTGACGACCCGGAGCTGTCCGGTGAAGAATATCATGCCTGCCGGCACTACGTCGATTTGTGCCGTTCTTTGGGCATGGACGTGGAAGAACAGTTCACCGGTCAGCCGACGGCTTTCCGAGCCATCGCCCATCGGGCCGATAAACCTGTCTTCAAGATGGCCCTTTTGGCGGAATACGACGCCCTCCCCGGTGTCGGCCACGGCTGCGGCCATTCGGCCAATGGCGCCATGAGCTTCCTGGCCGCTGCGGCCTTAAAGGATTTGAAGGATCTGCCTGTCGACGTCGACCTCATCGGCACACCGGATGAAGAACTGCGCGGCGGCAAGGTCATCATGTGCGACCAGGGAGTCTTCAAGGACTACGATTTCGCCGTCATGGTCCATGTGTCGCCGACCCAGACCAATGCCAATTCCCATTTCCTGGCCCTCGACGACTACCGCATCGCCTTCCACGGCCAGACGGCTCACGCCGCCGGTGAACCCTGGAACGGCCGCAATGCCCTGAATGGGGCCATGCTGGCCCTGCACGCCGTCGATATGCTGCGCCAGCACGTCCGGCCGGAAACGCGCATCGGCTCGTATATCGTAAACGGTGGGGCCGCCTCCAACGTCGTTCCCGATTACGCCGAAGTCGAATGTTGTATCCGCCACAGCGAACGGGAATATCTCGATACCGTTGTGGCCAAGGTCATGAACTGCTTCAAAGGGGCGGCCATTGCTACGGAAACGACATATGACGTCACCCAAATGGGCTGCAAATTCGATAACATGGTCTGGAATGAAGCGGCGACGAAAGCGTCGGAACAGGTCCTCCAGGCCATGGGGATCCCTTACGAAGAACCAAAGGATTGCGGCAGCTCCGACGTCGGCAACGTCAGCCATCAGTGCCCGGCCGTCCACGTCCACCTGGCCTTGGGCGACGTCCCCATGCCGGAACACTCGACGGACATCGCCAATGCCGTCAAGGCCAGGACCATCGAACCGACCATCGTCAAAGGCGCCGAAATCATGGCACGCCTGGCCCTGCTCTTCGCCAAGGACACGGCCCTGCGCCAGCAGATGAAAGACGAGTTCACGGCGAAGAGCCTCTCCTGATAGAGGTAGTTTGTAGGGGCTCGTACATGCCTTTTCAGCCTGTCAGGTTATGACTGCAAGGAATGGCAAGACGGCTGCTGAAACGGACCGCTGTAGAGGGCGAGCCCGTTAGGTATATGTGAAATACTTGTAGAACGGATTTGCGTGAACGGGTCGCCCACGTGGCGACCCCTACAGAAAAAGGAGCTGTCGCGATGCGACAGCTCCTTTTTTCACGTTCTATATATTCAGTTTCAGGTATACCTTAGAAGACACCTTGTGCCAGCATAGCGTCGGCGACGCGTTCGAACCCGGCGATATTGGCACCGGCTACGAGGTTGTAGCCCAGGCCGTTGCGGGCAGCTGCGTCTTTGCAGTTCTGGTAAATGGTGTTCATGATTTCGTGGAGACGGTCATCGACTTCCTTGGCAGTCCATACCAGGCGTTCGCTGTTCTGGCTCATTTCCAGGGCCGATGTAGCGACACCGCCGGCGTTGACGGCTTTCGACGGAGCGACGATGATGTCGTTCTGGTCGAGTAAGAATTTCAGGGCATCGTTGGTCGTCGGCATATTGGCGACTTCGATGTAGTAGCGGATCTTATTGGCAGCAATCTGTTTAGCCTGTTCCATATGGACGTCGTTCTGCATAGCCGACGGCATGACGATATCGACTTTGCGGCCCCACGGTTTTTCACCCGGGAAGAATTCGACGCCGAATTTGTCGGCATAGTCCTGGACGCGGTTGCGGCCGCTGTTGCGCATTTCGACGATGTAGTCGATCTTTTCCTGCGTAGCGACGCCGTCCGGGTCATAGATGTAGCCGTCCGGACCGGACAGAGTAACGACTTTGGCACCCAGTTCCGTTGCTTTCTTGCAGATGCCCCAGGTTACGTTGCCGAAGCCGGCAGCGGCGATAGTTTTGCCTTTGATGTCCTGGCCGTCGTCTTTGAGGACGTTTTCCAGGAAGTATACGGCGCCGTAGCCTGTAGCTTCCGGACGGATGCGGGAACCGCCGAAGCTGAAGCCTTTGCCCGTGAGGACGCCGTTTTCGAAGCAGCCTTTCAGGCGGCGGTATTCGCCGAAGAGGTAGCCGATTTCACGGCCGCCGACGCCCATGTCCCCAGCCGGTACGTCGACATCGGGACCGATGTAGCGATAGAGAGCCTGCATGTAGCTCTGGCAGAAACGCATGATTTCAGCGTCGGACTTGCCCGTCGGGTCGAAGTCAGCCCCGCCTTTGGCGCCGCCGATAGGCAGGCCGGTCAGTGCGTTCTTGAAAATCTGTTCAAAGCCCAGGAATTTGATGATGCCTGAGTATACGTTCTTCTGGAAACGAAGGCCGCCTTTGTAGGGCCCGATAGCGCCGTTGAACTGGAAGCGGTAGCCCGTGTTGGTGTGGTATTTGCCTGCATCATCCTGCCAGACGACGCGGAATGTGAATTGCCGTTCCGGTTCGACGAGACGGTTGAGGAGGTCGAACTTTTCATATTCCGGGTGGCGTTCGACGACAGGGTCCAGGGAGCTGAAGACTTCTTCGACGGTCTGGACGAATTCCGGTTCGTTTGCGTGTTTCGTGCGTACATTTTCAATGACAGATTCCAAATACTTATTCATATGTAATCACCTCATTTGAAATTAATTATACCCAAAACTGATTTCTACAATTACATAATAGCATGTTTTTCCGTCCTTGCAAATACCACAATGAGGAAAAGATTTTTCCATGATGGCACTACATTGCCACTATGTGAAAGAGGACGTCAAAATTCAAGGATTTTTAAGGTATAAGATAAACGTTATAGTAAGTTAAAGGGAAGTATTCGTTAAAAATAATTGCAATATGAATCAAAATCATGGTATAAATAGAACTATACTTATTGAGGAAGAAGGGGGAAGACGGCCCTTTGTCTTTTGCTGGAGAAATAATTGTATACACCAGTTAAACAAAATGGAGAAGAAGGTGACGAAAATCAGAAAAAGAACCTAGTCACCCTGACAATGATGATATACAATAGAAAGTAAATAAGCCATACAACATATACTATATAAGAAAGAGAGGTACGCAACATGGAAACGTACGATACCTATTCCCCGGAATATTTGCGCTATTTGGAGCTCCTGTCCAAGGAGTATCCCACGCAGGCGGCGACGTTCACGGAAATCATCAATCTGCAGGCCATCGTCAACCTGCCGAAAGGGACAGAACACTTCATGAGTGACCTGCACGGTGAATACGAAGCCTTCTATCACATCCTCAACAACTGCTCCGGCGTCATCCGCGAAAAAGTGGAAATGATTTTTTCTGACAAGATGAGCAAGGCCGAACAGGACGACTTACTGACTCTTATTTATTATCCTAAGGAAAAGCTGAACATGCTCTACCGCGAAGGCAAGGTCAACGATGACTGGGCCCGGACGACGCTGGAACGGATGATCGACCTGGCCAAGCTTTTGTCGTCGAAATATACGCGGTCGAAAGTCCGTAAAGCCATGCCGGAAGTCTTCCGCTTCGTCATCGATGAACTCTTGCACGCCCAGCCCGATGAAGACCAGAACCAGCTGGTCTATCACATGAAGATTCTCGACACCATCTTGGAAACGGGAAGTACGCGCCAATTCATTTACGCTTTGGCCAATCTCATCAAACGGCTGGCCGTCGACCACCTGCACATCATCGGCGATATCTACGACCGCGGCGCTCATGCCGACAAGATCATGGACACGCTCATGCATCATCATTCTCTGGACATCCAGTGGGGCAACCACGACGTCCTCTGGATGGGTGCTGCTGCCGGCAACGCGGCCTGCATCGCCAATGTCCTGCGCAATAACATCCGTTACCATAATATGGAAATATTAGAAAGCGGCTATGGCATCAGCCTTCGGCCCTTTGCCCTCTTTGCCTTGCAGACGTATAAAGAGGACGACGGCATTGAGCCCATGGTCAAGGCCATCAACGTCATCGTGGCCAAGCTGGAAGGTCAGACCATTTACCGCCATCCCGACTACAACATGGACGACCGCCTGCTGTTCCACAAGATTGATTGGGAAAAAGGCGTCATCACCCTCGATGGCAAGACGTATGAATTGAAGACCAAGGACTTCCCGACGGTCAATCCCCAGGACCCGTACACGCTGTCGCCGGAAGAACACCAGCTCATGAACGATATCCAGGCTGAATTTACCGAAAGCGAACGCCTGCAGCGCCACATCCGCTTCCTCTACAGCCACGGCTCGTTATACCGCTGCATGAATAACAACCTCCTGTTCCACGGCGGCCTGCCCCTCAATGAAGACGGCAGCTTTAAGGAAATCTACCTCGACGGTAAGCCGTATAAGGGCAAAGCCTTCATGGATAAGGCGGAACACCTCATCCGCCGGGCTTATGACCAGCGCGATACTGACAGCCTGGACTATATGTGGTACCTCTGGTGCGGTGCCGATTCCCCTGTATCCGGCCGCATCGTCAAGACTTTTGAACGGAGTTACATCATAGACGAATCGACGTGGAAAGAACCGCAGAATGCCTACTACCGCCTGAATCGCGATAAAGACGAATGCATCAAGATCCTCCACGAATTCGGCATCGACTCGCCTCAGGGACACATCATCAATGGCCATACGCCGGTCAAGGTCAAGAAAGGCGAAAGCCCTATCAGGGCGGAAGGCAAGGAAATCTGCATCGACGGCGGTTTCTGCAAGGCCTACCAGGGGTCGACGGGCATTGCCGGCTACACGCTCATCTTTAATTCCCACGGCATCCGCATCAAATCTCACTACCCCTTTGAAGATGTCTACCAGGCGTTGATGAACAACGTCGACATCGATTCCGAATCGACACAGGTCGAACTGGAACCGAAGCGCGTCATGATCGGCGACACGGATAACGGCAAGAAGCTCCTCCAGATGATCCACGACCTGAAGGCCCTGCTGGAAGCCTACCGCCAGGGCGTCATCCTCGAACGCCGTCCGAACCCGTAGTGGAGGCCGTCCCCAAGGGCGGCCCGCCCGGTTTTAAGTTTGCAGTTTTTAGTTTGCAGCAAAGCGTAAATAATTTAAAGCCATCTTCTACAAACTACAAACTCTATACTACAAGCTATAAAGAAAAAATCCGTGCATGATATTAGAAACATTCGTGTGACATCACCAAATCAAGGAGGAAATATGAAACGAGAATCGTTAAGCGGACTGTTACTCATTGCCTGTGCGATACTTGCCATGGCCATCTCTAATTCTCCCTTCGGTCCCGTTTATGAACGCTGGCTCCAGGCCCCGCTGCCGGCAGGGACGCACATGTCCCTGCTGCACTGGGTCAATGACGCCGTCATGGCGTTGTTCTTCTTTGTCGTCGGCGCCGAAGTGAAGCGGGAATTCCTCTATGGAGAACTGAAGTCCCGGTCGGCAGCGATGCTGCCCATGGCTGCGGCCTTAGGCGGCATGCTCGTGCCGGCTGCGATTTATGGCCTGTGCAATGCCGGCCTGCCGACGGCTGGTGGCTGGGGCATCCCCATGGCGACGGACATCGCCTTTTCCCTGGGCGTCCTGTCCCTGGCGGCTCCGAAAGCGCCGCGCAGCCTCGTCGTCTTTTTGACGGCCCTGGCCATCGTCGATGATCTCGGCGGTATCGTCGTCATCGCCGTCTTTTATGCCGGTTCCCTCAATCTTCCGGTCCTGGCCGGCGGCCTCATCGTCTGGCTGCTGATGCTGGCTGGGTGCCGCAGGAATTGGCAATCGGCCTGGTTTTACGCTGTGGGAGGTATCCTCATCTGGCTGGCCTTCTTCTACGGCGGTATCCATCCGACCATGGCCGGCGTCCTCACGGGCTTCGCCATGCCGGCCGTGCCCGGCAAGGATGGAAGGGAAGGCCTGCTGCTGCGGGCAGAACACGCCCTGACGCCTGTCTCGGCTTTTGTCATCATGCCCGTCTTCGCCCTGGCCAACGCCGGCATCCGCCTCGACCTGAGCGGCCTGACCGGCCTGGCGTCGGCACCGGGACTGGGCGTCCTGGCAGGCCTGGTCCTGGGCAAGCCCATCGGCATCGGCCTGGCCGTCTGGCTGTTGACGGCCTTGAAAAAAGCGTCCCTGCCAGAAGGGCTGACGATGAAACACTTCTGGGCCGTCGGCCTCCTGGCCGGTATCGGCTTCACCATGTCCCTGTTCATCGCCGGCCTGGCCTTTCCCGGCAGCCCGGTCCTGATGACGGCCAAGACCGCCATCATCGCCGCGTCCCTCACGGCGGCCATCCTCGGCGGCTTCCTGGTCAACCGCGTAAGCCGATAGCCTTTCCTGTAATTATCGGTAGGGGCTCGCACGTGGCGAGCCCGCCGCGAACAATCGGACATACATCAAACGGAGCAATGTGGCGTGGTTTTGCGAACTGCGACCTGCGGTCTGCGAACAGCGGGCGTCTTTGGCGCCCATCATGCGTAGGGGTCGTCCTTTAACCTCTCAGACCGCCTTCGGCGGCCAGCTCCCCTATGAAGGGAGCCTTGGGCGGCCCGCCGCGAATAGTCAGCCATATACCAAGCGGGCCAATGTAGCATGGTTTTGCGAACGGCGGTCTGCGGTCTGCGAACGGCGCGCCCTATAAAGGGCGCCACGAACTGCGGGCGCCTTCGGCGCCCATCATTGACGTAATACGTTCATGTCGTTATAATGAAGAGTAACTTATCATTTTTTATACAAAAGGAGCGAATTCGATGAATATTATTGATGAATTGTCTTGGCGCGGTGCCGTCAATCAGATGACAGATGAAGAAGGGTTGCGTAAGCTCACGGAAGAAAAGAGCATTTCCCTCTATTGCGGTGTCGACCCGACGGGTGACAGCATGCATATCGGCCACTTGATTCCGTTCATGATGCTTAAACGCTTTGCCAATGCCGGCCATCATCCGTATGTCGTCATTGGCGGCGGTACCGGTGCAATCGGTGACCCGAGCGGCCGCAAGACGGAACGCCAGCTCCAGACTCTCGATAAAATCAAGGCCAATGCCGAAAAATTGAAGGCTCAGTTCATGCATCTTTTCGGCGATTCGGAAAACATCACCTTCGTCAATAACTATGACTGGCTCAGCCAGATCAGCCTCCTCGATTTCCTCCGCGATTACGGCAAACTGTTCAGCGTCAACATCATGCTCAGCAAGGAAGTCGTTGCCAGCCGTCTGGAAGCAGGCATTTCCTTTACGGAATTTTCCTACCAGATTCTCCAGTCCATCGACTTTGAACACCTCTTTTCCCATAACGACGTCCAGCTGCAGATCGGCGGCGCCGACCAGTGGGGCAACATCACGGCCGGTATCGACACAATCCGCAAGATGCACGGCAGCGATGCCAAAGCCTATGGCCTGACCATTCCCCTCATGCTGAAATCGGACGGCACCAAGTTCGGCAAGACCGCCGGCGGTGCTGTCTGGCTCGACCCGGAAAAAACATCGCCCTTTGAATTCTATCAGTTCTGGCTCAACCAGGATGATGCGGACGTCGTCAAATACTTGAAATACTTTACCTTCCTCAGCAAGGAAGAAATCGACGCCCTGGCCGAATCGGTCGAAAAAGAACCGGAAAAACGACTGGCCCAGCGCCGCCTGGCTGAAGAAGTCACGACTTTCGTCCACAGCCCGGAAGCCCTGAAGGAAGCCCAGAACATCACGGAAGCCCTGTACCACGGCAGCATCGCCGACCTGTCGGAACGCGAATTGGAACAGGCCTTCGGCAAGATGCCGACTGTCGACGTTTCCAACGAAGAAAAAGACGTCGTCAACTGGCTCGTCGATTCCCAGATTTACAAATCGAAACGCCAGGCCCGTGAAGACATCACCCACGGTGCGGTCACCATCAACGGCATCAAAGTCACGTCCCTCGACGAAATCGTCAAACCTCACAAGAATTCCAACGGCAAGTTCGTCATCGTCCGCAAAGGGAAGAAGAAATATACTTTGGCTCGGGTTCATCAGTAAGGGTAAATTTTAGAAAATTGTTAAAATAGAATATTGACAGAAGCGCTTTGCTATGCAATAATAACTTATTGCAAAATGTTCAATTGATATTATGAGATACATGGAGGAAGCGCTTCCGGTGAGCAAAAAATTAAGCAAGGTTCAAATCGTCTGAGAGCCTTGCTTTTCTGTCGCTTTACACGGCGCTGTACAACGCTATCATAATGATTTACTTTTTATAAGGGGTGAAGAATCAGCATGTTCAAACCTGTACAAGTAGGGAAAAGGACTCGATACACGTATGCTAAGATTAACGAGGTCTTGAAAATGCCTCATTTGTTGGATTTACAGAATAAATCCTACGAATGGTTCCTGGAAAAGGGACTGAAAGATATCTTCAAAGACATTTCTCCCATCGAAGATGCATCGGGTAACCTGTCTTTATCCTTCGAGGATTTTAAATTAGGGGAACCGAAGTACGACATTCGTGAATGTAAGGAACGCGATACGACATACGCCGCACCGCTCCGCGTCCAGATCCGTCTTGTCAACCACGAAACAGGTGAAATCAAGGACCAGGAAGTATTCATGGGTGATTTCCCACTGATTACCGATACAGGTACCTTCATTATCAATGGGGCAGAACGCGTTATCGTCAGCCAGCTCGTCCGTTCTCCGGGCGTCTACTATGGCCGCGAAATCGACCCGATGGGCATCCGCCTGTACAATTCGACGGTCATCCCGAACCGCGGGGCCTGGATCGAATTGGAAACAGACGCCAACGACATCGTCTATGCCCGTATCGACCGCAACCGCAAGATTCCTGTCACGGTCCTCATCCGCGCGCTGGGCTGGTCGTCGAACGCCGACATCCTCGAACTCTTCTTTGACGATAAACGCCTGAAGGCTACGTTTGAAAAAGATACGACGGAAAATCAGGACGAAGCCCTCGTTGAAATCTATAAGAAACTCCGCCCTGGTGAACCGCCGACCGTTGAAAGTGCCCGCAATCTCTTTGAAGGCCTCTTCTTCGACCCGCGCCGTTATGATATGGCCCGCGTTGGCCGTTACAAAGCCGGCAAGAAGCTCGGCTGGGAACGCCGCCTCTTTGGCCTGACCCTGCACGAACCGATCGTCAACCCGGAAACAGGGGAAGTCATCGTCGATGCCCATACGGAAATCGGCTCGGCTGAAGTTGAAAAGATCCGCGAAAGCGGCGTCTTCCATCGCGAAATCGCCGACGGTGCGCCCGCCGGTGACGGCGGCGGCCTCGTCGAAGCCTTCGTCGAAAAACCGGACGGCTCGGTCTACAAGATCATCTGCAACAACAGCGACCTTCCGTATGACCACCGCACGATTACCCGCGAAGACATCATCGCCCACATCAGCTATCTCCTCAACCTCATGGACGGCTTCGGCACCATTGACGACATCGACCATCTGGGCAACCGCCGCCTGCGCTGCGTCGGCGAACTCCTGCAGAACCAGTTCCGCATCGGCCTGACCCGTATGGAACGCGTCGTCCGCGAACGCATGACCATCCAGGATGCCGAAAGCATTACGCCTCAGGTCTTGATCAACATCCGTCCTGTCGTCGCTGCTATCAAAGAATTCTTTGGTTCCAGCCAGCTGTCCCAGTTCATGGACCAGACCAACCCGCTGGCAGAAATCACGCACAAACGCCGTCTGAGCGCCCTCGGTCCTGGCGGTCTGTCCCGTGAACGCGCAGGGTTCGAAGTCCGCGACGTCCATCATTCCCACTACGGCCGTATGTGCCCGGTAGAAACGCCTGAAGGCCCGAACATCGGCTTGATTTCGTCCCTGGCCTGCTTCGGTAAAGTCAACGAATTCGGCTTCATCGAAGCCCCGTACCGCCGCGTCGATAAAGAAACGGGCGTCGTTACGGAAGATGTCCACTACATCACGGCTGATGAAGAAGAACAGTACGTCATCGCCCAGGCCAACGAACCGTTGACCGAAGATGGCCATTTCGTCCACGAACGCGTTGCCTGCCGTCACGGTGAAGATACCCGTGAATTCCGGGCTGACCGCGTCGACTTCATGGACGTATCGCCTAAGGAAGTCGTTTCCGTCGGTACGTCCATGATCCCCTTCCTGGAAAACGACGATGCCAACCGTGCCCTCATGGGTGCGAACATGCAGCGCCAGGCAGTACCTTTGCTGCGCACACAGGCTCCGCTCGTCGGCACCGGCATGGAATACAAGACGGCTTGTGACTCCGGCGTCTGCGTCCTGGCAAAACACAGCGGCGTCGTATCCCGCGTTACTGGCGACACCATCCAGGTCCGCACGGATTCTGGTTCTGTCGATACATATAAACTCATCAAATTCGTCCGCTCCAACCAGAGCACCTGCATCAACCAGCGCCCGTTGGTCTATAAGAACGAAAGGGTCACGGAAGGTCAGCCCCTGGCTGACGGCATGGCTACGGACGGCGGCGAATTAGCTCTTGGTTACAACATCCTCGTAGCCTACATGCCTTGGGAAGGCTATAACTACGAAGACGCCGTTCTCCTCAGTGAAGAACTCCCGAAGAACGACCTCTACACATCCATCCACATCGAAGAATACGAATGTGATGCCCGCGACACGAAACTGGGCTCGGAAGAAATTACCCGTGAAATCCCCAACGTCAGTGAAGAAAGCACGAAGAACCTCGACGAAAACGGCATCATCATGATCGGTGCCGACGTCTTCCCGGGCGACGTCCTGGTCGGCAAAGTCACGCCGAAAGGCGAAACGGAACTGACACCGGAAGAACGCCTGCTGCGCGCCATCTTCGGCGACAAGGAACGCGAAGTCCGCGATACGTCGCTGCGCGTACCTCATGGTGAATCGGGGAAAGTCGTCAACGTCCGCATCTTCTCCCGTGAAAATAACGACGAACTGCCGCCTGGCGTAAACCGTCTGGTCCGCGTCTACATCGCCCAGAAACGTAAGATCCACGAAGGCGACAAGATGGCTGGCCGTCACGGCAACAAGGGTGTCGTCTCCCGCGTCATGCGCCAGGAAGATATGCCTTTCCTGCCCGATGGCACGCCGGTCCAGATCGTCCTGAACCCCTTGGGCGTACCGTCTCGTATGAATATCGGTCAGATTTTGGAAACCCACCTTGGCTGGGCTGTCCACGAACTGGGTAAACAGATCAAGGAAATGGATCCGGGCCTGGAAGAAAAACTCCGCGCTGCCGGCTATGATTTCGATAAATACGGCATGCCCAAACCGGACGTCGCCGGTGTCCATATTGCAACACCGGTCTTCGACGGCGCTCAGGCCGAAGACGTCTTTGAAGCCCTGAAGATCGCCGGCCTGCCGGAAGACGGCAAATCCGTCCTCTATGATGGCCGCACAGGGGAACCGATGGACCGCCGCGTCACTGTCGGTTACACGTACTTCCTCAAACTGCATCACCTCGTCGACGACAAGATCCATGCTCGTTCGACAGGCCCGTACTCCCTGGTCACGCAGCAGCCGCTCGGTGGTAAAGCCCAGTTCGGCGGCCAGCGTTTCGGCGAAATGGAAGTCTGGGCTCTGGAAGCGTATGGCGCAGCCTATACTCTCCAGGAAATGCTGACTGTTAAGTCTGACGATGTCGTCGGCCGTGTCAAGGCTTACGAAAAGATCGTCAAAGGTGAAAATATTCCTGAACCGGGCGTACCGGAATCGTTCAAGGTCCTCCTCAAAGAACTCCAGGCCATCGGCCTCGACGTCCAGATCCTGAACGAAGACGGCGAAGAAGTCGTCATCAAGGAACTCGATGATGACGATGAAACGGAACCGGAACAGACCGATGAACTCCGCCGCGTCATGGAAGGTGAAAATGGTCCGGAAACACCGGCTGCACCGGCTGAAGACGCTCCTGCCGAAGGAGAAGAAGGCGAAGAACAGGAACCCGTCGCCAACGGCGGCGAAGATGACATCATGAGTGCCATGAGCCTCGATGCCGTCGCCGAAGCTGAACAGGCTGACGATGATGATACTACTGAAGATGATGAATAACGAGTCGATAGAAGGGAGCGGTATTAGTGCTTGATGTGAATGAATTCGATTCCATGCGGATCGGTCTTGCTTCGCCGGAAAAGATCCTCGAATGGTCCCACGGGGAAGTCAAGAAACCAGAAACGATCAATTACCGTACATTGAAACCGGAACGGGATGGGTTGTTCTGCGAACGCATTTTTGGGCCGACAAAGGACTGGGAATGTCACTGCGGCAAATACAAACGTATCCGGTATAAAGGTGTCGTCTGCGACCGCTGCGGCGTCGAAGTCACGCGCGCCAAAGTCCGTCGTGAACGGATGGGCCATATTAAACTGGCTACACCGGTATCTCATATTTGGTATTTTAAAGGCATCCCCAGCCGGATGGGCCTGATCCTCGATATTTCTCCCCGTTCGCTGGAAAAAGTCTTGTACTTCGCCTCGTACATCGTCCTCGATCCGGGCGATACGCCGCTTACCAAGCAGCAGCTGATGACGGAAACGGAATATCGTCAGTATCTGGATATGTACGGCGATAAATTCCGCGTCGGTATGGGCGCTGCAGCTGTCAAGGAACTGCTGCAGGGCCTGGACCTGGACCAGCTGGACAAACAGCTCCGCGATGAACTCCGCGATTCGTCGGGCCAGCGCCGCGTCCGCGCTATCCGCCGGCTGGAAGTCGTCGAAGCCTTCCGCCACTCCGGCAACAAACCGGAATGGATGATCATGGATGTCATCCCGGTCATCCCGCCGGAACTGCGCCCGATGGTACAGCTCGACGGCGGCCGCTTCGCCACGTCCGACCTGAACGATCTCTATCGCCGGGTCATCAACCGTAACAACCGCCTGAGCCGCCTCTTGGAACTGGGCGCACCGGACATCATCGTCCGCAACGAAAAACGTATGCTCCAGGAAGCCGTCGATGCCCTCATCGATAACGGCCGCCGCGGCCGTCCGGTCACGGGCCCGGGCAACCGTCCCCTGAAATCCCTGTCGGATATGCTGAAAGGGAAACAGGGCCGTTTCCGCCAGAACTTGCTCGGTAAACGTGTCGACTACTCTGGCCGTTCGGTTATCGTCGTCGGTCCGGAAATGAAGATGCACCAGTGCGGCCTGCCGAAAGAAATGGCCCTGGAACTCTTCAAGCCTTTCGTCATGAAGAAACTCGTCGAAAAAGGCATTGCTACCAATATCAAGAACGCTAAGAAGAAAGTCGAACGCGTCAACAGTGAAGTCTGGGACGTCCTGGAAGACGTCATCAAGGAACATCCTGTCCTCTTGAACCGCGCCCCGACACTGCATCGTCTGGGTATCCAGGCTTTCGAACCGATCCTCTGGGAAGGCCGCGCCATCAAACTGCATCCGCTGGTCTGCACGGCATTCAACGCCGACTTCGACGGTGACCAGATGGCCTGCCATCTGCCTCTTTCCGTAGAAGCCCAGTCCGAAGCACGGACGCTCATGCTTTCGTCTCATAACATCCTGGCTCCGAAAGATGGCAAACCGGTCGCCGTCCCGACACAGGACATGGTCCTCGGTGCTTATTACCTGACCCTGGTCAAACCGGCTGCCAAGGGCGAAGGCAAGATTTTCTCCAACTACGATGAAGTCATGCTCGCTTACGATGCCAAAGTCATCGACATCGAAGCCCTGATCAAGGTCCGCATCCCTGGCCACGGCCTCATCGAAACGACGGCAGGCAAACTGCTCTACAACTATCAGATCTATGAACCACTGCGCCTCTTCCATACGGATAAAGTCATGGTCTTCACGGACCCGAAGGACACGGTCTTCGCCTATGAAAACGGCCTCATCGACTGGTCCCACTTCGTCAAGATCAAAGACGAAGAAGGCCATATCCGCGACTATGGTTTCTCGCAGCTGAAAGAAAAATTCGGTGTCGACCTCACGGCTACGCGCCCCTTGCCGAAGCGTAAGATCGACGAAGCCGCTGTGGCTGAATTCAAGAAAGATAAAGAATATGTCGACGTCAACTGCCTGGGCGTCCTCATGAGCAAGAAACAGATCGGCAAACTCGTCGATGCCTGCTTCCACCTCGTCGGCAATACCAAGACGGCAGAACTCCTGGACAAGATCAAGGCCATCGGCTACCATTACGCCCGCCAGGCCGGTATGTCCATCGCTATTTCTGATATTCAGATCCCGGCAGAAAAATGGGATATCCTCAATGAAGCCGACAAGAAGGTCCAGAATGCCTATGCCATGTACCAGCGCGGCTTGATTACCGAAAACGAACGCTATAACAAGAGCGTCGAAATCTGGACAAAGGCCACCAACGACGTTACGGATGTCATGATGGATAACATGGACCCGTTCAACTCGATCTTCATGATGGCTGACTCCGGCGCTCGAGGCAGCCGTGACCAGATTCGTCAGGTTGCCGGTATGCGTGGCTTGATGGCTGACCCGTCGGGCCGTATCATCGACTTGCCGATCAAAGCGAACTTTCGTGAAGGCCTGTCCGTACTGGACTACTTCACCTCGTCTCACGGCGCCCGTAAAGGCTTGGCCGATACGGCACTGCGTACAGCTGACTCGGGTTATCTGACCCGTCGTCTCGTCGACGTCTCTCAGGACGTCATTGTCCGTGAAGATGACTGCGACGTATTCGGCATCGACCTCGTCCGCGAACGGGCCCGTCTGGCCAGCTCGTGCCGCCAGGCTGTCAACCTCCTGCGTGACAAGCTCATCGGCCGCGTCCTGGCCCGTGATGTAGCGGATCCGGAAACGGGCGACATCGTCTTCCCGGCAGAACATCTCCTGACCAATGACGATATGGATACGGTCATCGAACACCAGATCCCGAAACTCTACCTCCGCGGCAGCCAGATGGATATCAACGATGACCTGAACCACACCAACGTCATCGAAACGGTTTCCCTCGGTGCTCCGGAAGAAGGTTTCCGCGCAGCTATCCGCAAATCCATGGCGGAAAATATGCTCGGCAAGACTGTCGAAAAAGCCGTCATTGATTCCAACGGCATTGAAATCTGCGCCAAAGGCACGCCGCTCACAGAAGATGCCATCGACCGCATCCTCAACAGCGACGTCGATGAAGTCAAGGTCCGCAACAACGACATCCGCGGCGTCGAAGTCACGGCTATCGTCGAAGACAGCGGCAACGGCGTCATCGAATCGCTGGAAGACCGCATCGAAGGCCGTACGGCTGCCGAAACCCTGGTCAACCCGGAAACGGGCGAAGTCATCGTTGCCCTCAACGAAGAAATCATGGCAGACCAGGCCAAAGAAATTGCAAAATACTATGATAAAGTCCGGATCCGCAGCGTCCTCACCTGCCGCAGCCGTTATGGCGTCTGCGCGAAGTGCTATGGCCGCGACCTCGGTACGGGCGGCAAGGTCAATGTCGGCGAATCGGTCGGCACCATCGCTGCTCAGTCCATCGGTGAACCGGGCACACAGCTGACCATGCGTACCTTCCATACGGGCGGTGTCGCAACGGCCGGCGATATCACCCAGGGTCTTCCTCGTGTCGAAGAATTGTTTGAAGCCCGTAAGCCGAAGGGCAATGCTATCGTCACGGAAATCAGCGGTACCGTATCGATTACCGAAAAAGAAGACCATCACGATATCAACATCGTCCATGTCACTTCCAAGGACGGTGAAGAACGGAGCTACACCATCCCGTTCGGTTCGCACCTCGTCGTACATGAAGGCGACTTCATCGAAAAGGGCAGCCGCATCACGGCCGGCTCCATCAACCCCCACGACATCCTGCACATCCTGGGTGTCGAAGCTACCCAGCGGTACCTCGTATACGAAGTACAGAAGGTATACAAATCCCAGGGTGTTGGTATCAACGATAAGCACATCGAAGTCATCGTACGCCAGATGCTGCGCAAGATGAAGATCGAAGACGCCGGCGATGCCGATGTATTGCCGGGCGATTATATCGACGTCAACATCTTTGAAGATATGAACAAGCGCATCGAAAGCAATGGCGGCAAGCCTGCTATCGGCAAACCGATGCTCCTCGGTATCACCAAGGCCGCACTGGCAACGGACTCCTTCCTGTCGGCTGCATCCTTCCAGGAAACGACCCGTGTCCTGACTGATGCTGCTATCAAAGGCAAGATCGACCCGCTCCTGGGCCTTAAAGAAAACGTCATCATCGGTAAACTCATCCCGGCTGGTACGGGCATGAGCCGCTACCGCAAGATCAAGGTCGTAAAGACCGTTCCGTCTATCAGCTATGAAGACGAAGAAGGCAACCCCGTAGACGCACCGGAAGGTGCCGATACGACACCGGAAGCCGGACATTAAGAGAGTAAAAAAGGCGCTGTCCCATGAAGACGGCGCCTTTTTTGTTGTTAGTGGTTTGTCGTTCGTAGGGGCTCGCACGTGGCGAGCCCGTTTTGTATATATGGGAAGGCTCGTGGCTCACGAATCACTAGGACGCGTGTAATAAAAGATGTACTGATTACGCAGTTTTTACCAAAAAACTCATTGACATATAATAAGCGTGATGATAAAATATCTAAGTGTCGCAATGAAAGTATTGCGTCTAAATTGCAAGACGTAAGGAGTGAGGTTTCGTGAGCTTGGAACTAGCTGCCAGTGTCCGCAAGACCGTGGGCGCGAAGCAAACCCTGAAAGCAATGAAACGAAACGAAGTCACACAACTGTACATCGCCAATGATTGCGATGAACAGGTCGTAGCGCCGCTTATTGCAGAAGCCGAAGGCGCTCACATCCCTGTCGACCGCGCGTATACCATGACGGAGCTGGGCATGGCCTGCCACATCAAGGTAAAAGCTGCAGCTGTCGGCTTGTTAAAATAATTTTCGGTAACATCATCTCATGAGCTCTGCTCGTTGATGATTACATTATAAATCTAATTGTTTGGAGAGGAGGTGCCCAAATGCCAACAATCAGCCAATTGGTTCGTAAAGGACGTCAGGTTGCCGTCACAAAATCGACAGCACCGGCTTTGAAAAACTGCCCGCAGAAACGCGGTGTTTGCACTCGTGTGTACACAGCTACCCCGAAAAAACCTAACTCTGCTCTGCGTAAAGTTGCCCGTGTTCGCTTGACGAACTCCATCGAAGTAACTGCTTATATTCCCGGCATTGGTCACAATTTACAGGAACACAGTGTTGTATTAATCAGAGGCGGTCGTGTCAAAGACCTTCCTGGTGTACGTTATCACATCGTCCGCGGTGCCTTGGATACAGCTGGCGTAGCAGATCGTCAGCAGTCCCGTTCTAAATACGGCGCTAAGAAAGGCAAATAAGATTTGCCATTTAAGATGAACAAGATGACTTACATAGCATAGAGGAGGAATTAGACATGCCAAGAAAAGGCCCCGTGCCGAAGCGTGATGTGCTGCCGGATCCGGTGTACCATTCCAAATTGGTAACGCGCTTCATCAACAAAGTTATGTTGGACGGCAAAAAAGGTGTCGCTGAAACCATCGTTTATGATGCTTTCGACATCATCCGTTCTAAAATGAATAAAGATCCTTTGGAAGTATTCGAACAGGCTCTCAACAACGTTATGCCTGTCCTGGAAGTCCGTGCCCGCCGCGTCGGTGGTGCTAACTACCAGGTTCCTGTCGAAGTACGTGCAGACCGTCGCCTGTCCCTCGGTATCCGCTGGACTGTCGGCTATGCCCGTAAACGCGGCGAACGCACGATGAAAGAAAAGCTCGCTGGCGAATTGATGGACGCCTTCAACAACACAGGCGCTGCCATCAAGAAAAAGGAAGATACTCATAAAATGGCTGAAGCTAACAAAGCTTTCGCACATTATCGTTGGTAATTTACGATATTTATTATTTTTTGAGGAGTGGAAAAAACCGTGCCAAGAGAATTTTCTTTGGAAAAAACGAGAAATATTGGCATCATGGCTCACATCGATGCTGGTAAAACCACGACAACAGAACGTATCCTGTTCTACACCGGCCGTGTCCACAAGATCGGCGAAGTTCATGACGGCGCTGCTACCATGGACTGGATGGCTCAGGAACAGGAACGTGGTATCACCATCACGTCGGCTGCTACGACGGCTCACTGGAAGGGATACCGCATCAACATCATCGATACTCCGGGGCACGTTGACTTCACGGTTGAAGTTGAACGCTCGCTGCGCGTACTCGACGGCTCTGTTGCTGTTTTCTCCGCAAAGGGCGGCGTAGAACCGCAGTCGGAAACGGTATGGCGTCAGGCTGAACATTACCATGTTCCCCGTATCGCATTCGTCAACAAGATGGATACGACCGGTGCTGACTTCCTGAACGTTGTCGACATGATGAAAGATCGTCTCCAGGCGAATGCCGTTGCTATTCAGCTCCCGATTGGCGCTGAAACAACCTTCCGCGGCATCATCGACCTCATTACCATGAAAGCAGAAGTCTATGACGATGCACTCGGTAAAGAAATCGAAGTTGTCGACATCCCGGAAGACGAATTAGAAGAAGCTAAGAAATATCATGACATCATGGTTGAAGCTGTTTGCGATACCGATGAAGAC
Source organism: Megasphaera indica (assembly GCF_046614755.1). NCBI lineage: Bacteria > Bacillati > Bacillota > Negativicutes > Veillonellales > Veillonellaceae > Megasphaera > Megasphaera indica. The sequence goes on along the minus strand of NZ_JBKKJR010000005.1, from coordinate 29,857 downwards.
CTCATGATGAAATACCTCGAAGGTGAAGAAATCACCATCGACGAATTGAAAGCAGCTATCCGTAAAGGCGTCTGCACGAACAAATTGTTCCCGGTCCTCTGCGGTTCTGCTTACAAGAACAAAGGGATCCAGATGCTCCTCGACGCTGTCGTCGACTACATGCCGAGCCCGTTGGATATTCCTCCGGTCAAAGGCACCAACCCCGACACTGAAGAAGAAGAAACCCGTGAAGCTGATGACAATGCACCGCTTTCCGCATTGGCATTCAAGATCATGGCTGACCCCTTCGTCGGCAAACTGGCATTCTTCCGCGTTTACTCCGGTACGTTACAGGCCGGTACCTATGTCTACAACTCGACAAAAGGTAAAAAAGAACGTGTTGGCCGTATCCTCCGGATGCACGCTAACCACCGTGAAGAAGTCCAGGAAGCCTACACGGGCGATATCGGCGGTATCGTCGGCCTGAAAGATACGACTACAGGCGATACGCTGTGCGATGAAAAACACCCGATCATCCTCGAAAAGATGGAATTCCCGGATCCGGTTATTTCCGTAGCCGTTGAACCGAAGACGAAAGCTGACCAGGAAAAAATGGGCATTGCCTTGGCTCGTCTGGCTGAAGAAGACCCGACATTCAAAGTCAAGACCGATGCTGAAACCGGCCAGACCATCATCTCCGGTATGGGCGAACTCCATTTGGATATCATCGTCGACCGCATGTCCCGCGAATTCAAAGTAGACTGCAACGTCGGCAAACCGCAGGTTGCTTACCGCGAAACCATCCGCAAAGATGTCAAGTCTCGTGGTTTCTTCAAGCGTCAGTCCGGCGGCCGTGGTCAGTATGGTGACTGCTGGCTCGAACTCATTCCGCAGGAACAGGGCAAAGGCTACGAATTTGAAAACAAAGTCGTTGGCGGCGCTATTCCTAAGGAATACATCGGCTCCGTTGAAGCCGGTGTCAAAGAGGCAATGGAAACAGGCGTTTTGGCTGGTTTCCCGATGGTCGATATCAAAGTTGTCGTATACGACGGTTCTTACCATGAAGTCGACTCCTCGGAAATGGCCTTCAAGATCGCTGGCTCTATGGGCTTCAAAGAAGGTGCCCGCAAGGCAGACCCGGTTCTCCTCGAACCGTACACGAAAGTCGAAGTTGTCGTTCCTGAAGAATACATGGGCGACGTCATCGGCGACCTCAACTCCCGCCGTGGTCGTGTCGAAGGTATGGAAATGCGCTCCGGTGCAGAACATATCAACGCATTCGTACCGCTGGCAGAAATGTTTGGCTATGCAACGGATTTGCGTTCCCGTACGCAGGGCCGTGGCGTTTATACGATGACATTCGACCACTACGAAGAAGTTCCGAAGAACGTAGCCGAAAAAGTCATCAGCGAAAAAGGCTAATATAATTTAACTCACACTGGAGGAACAGCAAATGGCTAAAGAACATTACGAAAGAACCAAACCGCATGTTAACATTGGCACGATCGGTCACGTCGACCACGGCAAAACTACTTTGACAGCTGCCATCACCAAAGTTTTGGCTGAAAAAGGCTACGCTAAATTCGAAGACTATGCTGATATCGACAAGGCTCCGGAAGAACGTGAACGTGGTATTACAATCAACACGGCACACGTTGAATATGAAACAGACAAACGTCATTATGCACACGTTGACTGCCCGGGCCATGCTGACTATGTCAAGAACATGATCACCGGTGCTGCTCAGATGGACGGCGCTATCCTCGTCGTTTCCGCTGCTGACGGCCCGATGCCCCAGACTCGTGAACACATCCTCTTGGCCCGCCAGGTTGGTGTACCGGCTATCGTCGTATACCTCAACAAAGCTGACCAGGTTGACGATCCGGAACTCATCGAACTCGTTGAAATGGAAGTTCGTGATCTCCTCAGCTCCTACGATTTCCCCGGCGACGAAGTTCCTATCGTAGTTGGCTCTGCTCTCAAAGCCCTCGAAGGCGACGAAAGCGAAATCGGCAAACCGTCCATCCTCAAATTGATGGATGCTGTTGACGAATACATCCCGACTCCGCAGCGCCCGACGGACCAGCCGTTCCTCATGCCTGTCGAAGACGTCTTCACCATCACAGGCCGCGGCACTGTTGCTACAGGCCGTGTTGAACGTGGCGAACTCAAAGTTGGCGACGCAGTTGAAATCGTCGGCCTCGCTGACGAACCGAAAGATACGGTTGTTACGGGCGTTGAAATGTTCCGTAAGATCCTCGACCGCGCTGAAGCAGGCGACAACATCGGCGCTCTTCTCCGCGGCGTCGACCGTAAAGAAATCGAACGCGGCCAGGTCCTCGCTAAACCGGGTACCATTCATCCGCACACGAAATTCAAAGCTCAGGTTTACGTCTTGACGAAAGACGAAGGCGGCCGTCACACTCCGTTCTTCAACGGCTATCGTCCGCAGTTCTACTTCCGTACAACTGACGTAACTGGCGTCATCCAGCTCCCGGAAGGCACTGAAATGTGCATGCCTGGCGATAACGTCAAAATGGATGTTGAACTCATCACTCCGATCGCTATCGAAGCCGGCCTCCGCTTCGCTATCCGCGAAGGCGGCCGTACAGTAGGCGCTGGCGTCGTTTCCGAAATCGAAGGCTAAGAATTACATAAGGTCATTGGCAGTTGGCTGTTCGCAGTCCGCTGTTCGCAAAGAGGCTGTCGCATATGCGACAGCCTCTTTTTTGCATACAAAGCCTCCCCTGCGAAGGGGAGGGGAACCGCTTGCGGTGGAAGGGTTCTTTGCTTCATTCCATTGGTACGTCAGAGGGGAAGCGATTGTAGGGGCTCGCACGTGGCGAGCCCGCTTCTGGCATAATGAGGGAATCGCGGTTACGGTAGCGTGGGGCACCAAAGCCTCGCCTCATAGGAGAGGTGGCCCGAAGGGCCGGAGAGGTTAACCTCTCAGTCAGCTGCGCTGACAGCTCTCCTAGCAGGAGAGCCGGGCTGCTAACCACTAGCCACTAACTGCTAACAACTTAAAGGACTTGTCGTCATGCGACAAGTCCTTTAGCATGATGCAACGACATGGGACCCATGTTAAATTGGTTCGATTATTTCTCAAAAACATAGAAAACTCCTTGCATGATGCGCCTTTTTGTAGTAAACTAAGTAAGTACGCGACAACAGGGTAATACCCTCTGCGGCGCGCTAAACTATGATATAAGATGTTGCCCGCCTTGCGGGGAAACTCTTATGGAGCAGTCTATTCAAGGAAATAGACGTTAGGAGGAATTAAGTAATGGCAAAACAGGAAAGAATTCGTATTCGCCTCAAAGCTTACGATCACAAAACGCTTGATCAGAGCGCGGCGAAAATCGTCGACACGGCGAAACGTACCGGTGCTATGGTATCCGGACCGATTCCGCTTCCGACAGAAAAGAACATCTTCACGATTCTTCGTTCTCCCCATGTCAACAAAGACTCTCGTGAACAGTTCGAACTCCGTACGCACAAACGCTTGATCGACATTCTCGAAGCATCCAATAAGACCGTTGATGCCTTGACAAGACTCGATCTGCCGGCAGGCGTAGACATTGAAATCAAATTATAGGAGGAGGTGCGATTATGTCTAAAGCTATTTTGGGTAAAAAATTAGGTATGACTCAGGTCTTTACTGAAGAAGGCGCAGTCGTCCCTGTAACCGTCGTCGAAGCTTCCCCGAACGTAGTTGTACGTGTCAAGACCGTTGATACGGACGGATACAACTCCATTCAGCTCGGCTATGGTGAAATCAAAGAAAAACATCTGACAAAACCCGTTAAGGGTCAATTCGACAAAGCAGGCGTTGCTCCTGTTAAGTATCTTCGCGAATTCCGTTTGACAGATACGCCGGAATATACGGTAGGCCAAACTCTGGCAGCTGATATTTTCGCAAGCGGCGATCTCGTCGACGTAATTGGCACCAGCAAGGGCAAAGGTTTTGCAGGTACCATCAAACGTCACGGTTTCCACCGCGGACCGATGGGTCACGGCTCCAAATCTCATCGTGAACCCGGTTCTCTCGGACCTATGACCAGTGGTGGCGGCGGTAAAGTCGTCAAAGGTAAAAAACTTCCTGGACAAATGGGTGGCAATCAGGCAACTGTTCTTCATCTCTCCATCGTCAAAGTCGACATGGACAAGAACCTGATCCTGGTTAAAGGTGGTATCCCGGGCGCCAAAGGCAGCCTCGTCATGATTCGCGATACTGTAAAACCCCGCTAATAGTTGTCTACAGGAAGGAGGATAAAATATAATGCCAAAAGTAAGCACGTATAATATTACCGGTGCACAGACCGGTGAAATCGAATTGAACGATAGCGTATTTGGCGTTGAAGTGAACGAAGCCGTTATGCGTCAGGCCGTTCTCCGTCAGCTCGCCAACCAGCGCTTGGGCACACATTCCACCAAAACTCGCGGCGTCGTTCGCGGTGGTGGCAGAAAGCCTTGGAAACAAAAAGGAACCGGCCGGGCCCGTGTAGGCAGCAGCCGCAGCCCGTTGTGGGTTGGTGGCGGCACCATCTGGGGTCCCCATCCGCGCTCTTACGCACAGAAAATGCCGCGTAAAGCTCGTCGCCTCGCCGTTAAATCCGCTTTGAGCGATAAAGTCAATACTAACGAATTGTTCGTCCTCGACGAAATCAATCTCGCAGCTCCGAAGACGAAAGAAGTCGTCGCACTCATCAACAACTTCAAATTCGCTGGTGAAAAAGTCCTTTTCATCACCGACAACGATGAAGTCGTAGAACGCTGCGCACGCAACATCAAAGGCGTTAAAGCCATTTCCACTACGGGCGTCAACATCTTTGACCTGCTCCACTACACGAAATTGTTCGTTACGAAGAGCGCTGTAGCTAAGATTGAGGAGGTGCTCGCATAATGAACATGCATGATCTCTTGCTGAAACCGGTCATCACTGAAAAAACGACCATGATGATGTCTGATGGCAAATACACATTCAAAGTACCGCTCCGTGCTAATAAAGTTGAAATCCGTAAAGCTGTTGAAGCCGTCTTCGGCGTCAAAGTTAAAAGCGTAGCAACACTTCGCACGATGGGCAAATTCAAGCGCATGGGTAAATACATCGGCAAGCGCCCGGATTACAAGAAAGCCATCGTAACCCTTCAGGAAGGCGAAACCATCGAATTCTTCGAAGGAGCTTAAGGAATTAACGAATAAGGAGGAGGCACTACAATGGCCATTAAATCATTTAAACCGTACTCCGCTAGCCGCCGTTTCATGACTGTTTCGACATTCGAAGAAATCACGGCGTCTAAACCGGAAAAATCCTTATTGGCTAAAGTAACCAATAAGGGCGGTCGTAATAACAGCGGCCGTATGACTGTCCGCCATCAGGGCGGTGGTCACAAACGCCGTTATCGTTTGATCGACTTCAAACGTATTAAAGATAACATCCCGGCAAAAGTTGCGACGATCGAATACGATCCGAACCGCTCTGCCAACATCGCTCTTCTGTTCTACGCAGATGGCGAAAAGAAATATATCATCGCTCCGAACGGCCTTAAAGTTGGCGACGTCGTCTACAGCGGCCCGGAATCGGATATCAAAGTCGGCAACGCATTGCCGCTCCAGAATATCCCCCTCGGTACACTCGTACACAACGTTGAACTGAAAATCGGCAAAGGCGGCCAGATGGTCCGTTCTGCTGGTGAATCGGCTCAGCTCATGGCTAAAGAAGGCAACTATGCACTGCTCCGCCTTCCGTCTGGCGAACTTCGTCAGGTACACGTACGCTGCCGCGCTACGATCGGCGTAGTCAGCAATACGGATTATGAAAACATTACCATCGGTAAAGCCGGCCGTTCCCGTTGGAAGGGCATCCGTCCGGGCAACCGCGGTGTTGTCATGAACCCGTGCGATCATCCGCATGGCGGCGGCGAAGGTAAAGCTCCTGTTGGTCGTAAACGTCCGGTTACTCCTTGGGGTAAACCTGCTTATGGCGTTAAGACTCGCGACGCTAAGAAAGCTTCCAATAAATTCATTGTGAAGAGACGTAAATAAGTGTTGAGGAAAGGAGATAACTAAGTGTCCAGATCCATTAAAAAGGGCCCATTCGTAGCACACCATCTCTTGAAGAAAATCGACGCTATGAACGAAGCCAACGAAAAGAAAGTAATCAAAACCTGGTCCCGTGCCTCGATGATCCTGCCGAGCTTCGTCGGCCACACCATCGCTGTTCACGACGGCCGTAAACATGTACCTGTCTATATCACGGAAGATATGGTAGGTCATAAATTAGGCGAATTCGCACCGACTCGTACGTTCAAGGGTCATGCTAAAGCCGAAAAAGTAACTAAATAAGGGGGTAACATAAATGGCAGTAAAAGCTGTTACGAAACACATTCGCATTGCTCCCCGTAAAATTCGGATTGTTGCTGACTTGGTTCGGGGCAAAAACGTCGGCGAAGCTTTCGCTATCTTGAAATTCACTCCGAAAGTGGGTTCCCGTGTAGTTGAAAAAACTTTGCGCAGTGCCGTTGCTAATGCGGAACATAACAATGATATGGACGTTGCAAAATTGTTCATTTCTGAAATCTTTGTTGACCAGGATTCCACGATGAAACGTATTCATCCGCGCAGCCGTGGACAGGCCTTCAAAATTCTCAAACATTCCAGTCATTTGACGGTTGTTGTTGACGAAAAAGCATAAGGAGGGAAATGGAGTGGGTCAGAAAGTTAATGCCCATGGATTCCGCGTCGGCGTTTCCAAACCTTGGGACGCAAAATGGTATGCAGAAAAAGATTACGCTGCACTTTTGAATGAAGACGTCAAGATCCGTGAATTCTTAAAGAAACAGTTATACATCGCAGGTGTTTCTCGTATTGAAATCGAACGCTCTGCAAAACGTATCAAATTGATTATCCATACCGCAAAACCGGGCATGGTCATCGGCCGTGGCGGCGCAGGTATCGAAGATATTAAAAAAGCGTTGAAAGCCTTCACCACTAAGACTGTCGACGTAAACATCGCAGAAATCAAACAGGCCGAAATGGATGCAACACTGGTTGCTGAAAACGTTGCCGGCCAGCTCGAACGCCGTATCGGCTTCCGCCGCGCTATGAAACAGTGCGTTGGCCGTACCATGCGTATGGGCGCTAAAGGTATCAAAATCATGTGCTCCGGCCGTCTTGGCGGTGCTGAAATCGCTCGCAGCGAAAGCCTTCGCGACGGTTCCATCCCCTTGCACACGCTCCGCGCTAACATCGACTATGGCTTCGCTGAAGCTCATACGACATATGGCTGCATCGGCGTAAAATGCTGGATTTACAAAGGTGAAATCCTCCCGGAAGCTAAGAAAGCTCCGAAGAAACGCGAAGGGAGTGAAGCATAATGTTAATTCCAAAACGTGTTAAATATCGTAAACAGTTCCGTGGCCGCATGAAAGGCCAGGCACATCGTGGTAATAAAGTTGCTCATGGCGATTTCGGTCTCGTCGCTCTCGAACCGTCGTGGATCACGAACCGCCAGATCGAAGCAGCCCGTATCGCTATGACCCGTTATATCAAACGTGGTGGTAAAGTCTGGATCAAAATCTTCCCGGACAAACCGATCACGGCAAAACCGGCTGGTACTCGTATGGGTTCCGGTAAAGGCGCTCCTGAATACTGGGTTGCCGTTGCAAAACCGGGCCGCGTACTCTTTGAAATGGGCGGTGTAAGCGAAGAAATTGCTCGTGAAGCAATGCGTCTTGCCGGCCATAAGCTGCCGATTAAAACGAAGTTTGTTGTTAAAGGTCAGGAATTAGGTGGTGAATAAAATGAAGGTTAAAGAAATCCGTGCGCTGAGCGCTGCCGAAATGGATGAAAAAGTGGTTAGCCTGAAAGAAGAATTGTTTAACCTCCGTTTTCAACATGCGACCGGCCAATTAGAAAATCCAATGCGTATCCGCGAAGTCAAAAAGACGATCGCTCGCATCAAAACGGTACAGCGTGAAGCAGAACTGAAAGCGCAGGCGTAAGAAACGTCCATAATTGGAATCTAAAAGGAGGTCACAAGCACAGATGGAAAGAAATGAACGGAAGATCCGCGTAGGTAAAGTTGTCAGCGATAAAATGGACAAAACCGTTGTCGTTGCTGTAGAATATAAAACACAGCACAAGCTGTACAAAAAGCCGATTATCTCGACTGTAAAATTCAAAGCCCACGATGAAAACAACGAATGCCATGTTGGCGACGTAGTCCGCATCGAAGAAACTCGTCCGCTGTCCAAACAGAAACACTGGAGAGTAGTGACAATCGTAGAAAAAGCTAAATAAGCTTCATTAATTAGGAGGTTAAGCCATGATTCAGCAAGAAACTGTGTTGAATGTTGCCGATAACACTGGCGCCAAGAAAATCTTGTGCATCCAGGTCATGGGTGGCTCGTATCGTAAATATGGCAACATTGGTGATATCATTACCGCATCTGTTAAAGATGCATCACCCGGTGGCGTTGTCAAGAAAGGCGACGTAGTCAAAGCTGTTATCGTTCGTTCTAAAAAAGGTTTGCGCCGTGCAGACGGTTCCTATATCCGTTTCGACGAAAACGCAGCTGTCGTAATCAATAATGATAAAAGCCCGAAAGGTACTCGTATTTTTGGGCCCGTTGCCAGAGAATTGCGTGAAAAAGATTTCATGAAGATCATCTCCCTGGCTCCGGAAGTATTATAAGGAGGAGGTGTTCTCAATGGGTAAAATACACGTTAAAACAGGCGATACGGTCATCGTCATCGCTGGTAAAGAAAAAGGCAAAAAAGGCAAGGTCATCGCAACGTATCCGAAAAAAGACCGTGTTGTAGTTGAAGGCCTTAACCTGGTTAAGCGCCACACGAAACCGAGTCAGAACAATCCTCAAGGCGGCATTATCACCAAGGAAGCAGCAATCCATGTTTCCAACGTAATGCTCGTAGATCCTGAAAGCGGCAAACCGACTCGTGTCAAAATGGTCCAGCAGGCCGATGGCACCAAAGTCCGTACAGCCGTAAAGAGCGGTAAAGCTATCTAATAAGAAGGGAGGCCCTTGAGAGTGTCCAGATTAAAAGACAAATACCTTTCCGAAGTCGTAAAAGGCTTGCAGGAAAAATACAATTATAAAAACGTAATGCAGATTCCGAAGGTTACCAAAGTTGTTATCAACATGGCCGTTGGCGAAGCTGTTACCAACTCCAAAGCCTTGGACGCTGCTGTCAATGATATGACCATCATTTCCGGTCAGAAACCGATCATCACGAAAGCCAAGAAATCCATCGCAGCTTTCAAAATCCGTGAAGGCATGAACCTCGGCTGCAAAGTTACCCTGCGCGGCGAACGGATGTATGAATTCCTCGATAAACTGATGAACTTGACACTGCCCCGCGTCCGTGACTTCCACGGCGTCAGTGCCACCGGTTTCGACGGCCGCGGCAACTATACCCTCGGCCTGAAAGAACAGCTTATCTTCCCGGAAATCGAATACGATAAGGTTGATAAAGCTCGCGGCATGGACATCACCATCGTTACCACAGCTACGACCGACGAAGAAGGCCGTGACATGCTGAAAATGATGGGCATGCCTTTTGAAAAGTAATAGAGGAGGATAACATACATGGCAAAGAAATCGATGCTCGAACGTGAAAAGAAACGTGAAAAAATGGTTGCCAAATACGCTAAGCTCCGCGCTGAACTCAAAGCAAAAGGCGACTATGAAGCACTTTCTCAGCTGCCGGCTAACGCATCTCCGGTTCGTCTGCACAACCGTTGCAAAGTAACCGGCCGTCCTCACGGTTATATGCGTAAATTCGGCATCTGCCGCATCACATTCCGTGAACTGGCTTACAAAGGTCAGATCCCTGGCGTTAAAAAAGCCAGCTGGTAACACGTATTCCATGGAGGGAGGTTTTTAGATTATGGCAATGACCGATCCGATTGCGGATATGCTCACAAGAATCCGTAATGCTAACTCGGCATATCACGAAAAAGTAGAAATCCCTGCTTCGAAGATGAAAGCTGCAGTGCTCGACATCCTCAAAGAAGAAGGTTTCGTCAAAAACTACGAATCCGTAAACGAAGGCAAAACGCTGAAGGTTACGTTGAAATATGGTTCTAATAAAGAAAAAGTAATTACCGGCATCAAGAGAATTTCCAAACCGGGCCTGCGCGTATACGCTGGCAAGGAAGAACTCCCGCGCGTTCTCGGTGGTTTGGGGATCGCTGTAATTTCTACGTCCCAGGGCGTTATGAGCGACAAAAAAGCTCGTAAACTCGGCTTGGGTGGCGAAGTTATCGCTTACGTCTGGTAAATCGTTTTGGAGGTGTCAATATGTCCCGAGTAGGTAGAATGCCTATTGATATCCCGGCAGGCGTAAATGTAAACCTCGATGGCCACGTAATTACCGTTAAAGGCCCGAAAGGCGAACTCACACGTACGCTCCACCAGGATATGAAAATCACAGTGGCTGATAACGTCATCACTGTAGAACGTCCGTCTGACGATAAAAATCATCGTGCATTACACGGCCTCACCCGTGCCCTTATTGCCAACATGGTAAAAGGCGTTTCGGAAGGCTTCAAGAAAGAATTGGAAATCGTCGGTGTTGGTTACAGAGCACAGATGAAAGGTAAGAAACTTGCCTTGACTCTTGGCTTCTCCCATCCCCTCGAACTCGACGCTCCGGCCGGCATCACCATCGAATGCCCGAGCGCTACGCAGATCACCATTTCCGGTGCTGATAACGAAGTCGTCGGCGAATTCGCTGCTAAAGTCCGCGGCTACCGCCTGCCTGAACCGTACAAGGGCAAAGGTATCCGCTATGTAGGCGAACATGTCCGTCGTAAAGCTGGTAAAGCTGGTACGAAGAAATAAGTAACATTTAATTAGAAAGGAGTGAATTCCTTGAAGAAGAGTAAAAACACAATCCGTTTGAAACGGCATTGGCGTTTACGCAAGAACATCAACGGCACGGCAGAACGTCCGCGTCTCAACGTTTTCCGTAGCCTTAACAATATCTACGCTCAGGTCATCGACGACCAGAACGGCGTAACTTTGGTTTCCGCAAGCTCTTTGGACAAAGAAATCAAAGGTCAGAACGTCAGCGGCGGCAACGCCGAAGGCGCAAAATTAGTCGGTGCTTTAGTTGCAAAACGGGCTATCGAAAAAGGTATCACGACGGTTGTCTTCGACCGTGGCGGTTACATTTATCACGGCCGTGTTGCAGCTCTCGCAGAAGCAGCTCGTGAAGCTGGCTTGAAATTCTAATCAAGGAGGAAATAACACATGGCAAAAGTTGACCATGCAGGTCTCGAATTACAGGAAAATGTAGTATTCATCAACCGCGTTGCTAAGGTAGTTAAAGGCGGCCGCCGTTTTTCCTTCAGTGCCCTCGTTGTTGTCGGTGACGGCAATGGCAATGTCGGCGCAGGTTTAGGTAAAGCTGGCGAAGTTCCTGAAGCAATCCGCAAAGGCGTTGAAGACGCTAAGAAACATATGATTTCCGTTCCTCTCAAGAACGGTTCCATTCCCCACACGATCACGGGTATCTTCGGTGCAGGCAAAGTATTCCTGAAACCGGCTGCTGAAGGTACTGGCGTCATCGCTGGCGGCCCGGTCCGTGCCGTATTGGAACTGGCAGGCGTCCGCAACATCCTCACCAAATCGATCGGTTCTTCCAACCCGAACAACATGGTTCAGGCAACCCTCGAAGGCTTGGGCCGCTTGAAGGATGTCAACAAAGTTGCTGAACTCCGTGGCAAAACTGTAGAAGAAATTTACGGTTAATAAGGAGGATATAACAAGATGGCTCAGGTTAAAGTTACACTCGTAAAGAGTTTGGCAGGCCGTCCTGGCGACCAGCGCGCAACCATCGTTGCCCTCGGTCTCCACAAGACGAACTCCAGCGTAGTAAAAGAAGTCACCCCGCAGATTAAAGGGATGCTTCATAAAGTAGAACACTTAGTAAAAGTAGAAGAAATTTAATATAGAAGGAGGTGCGCTGAATTGAAACTTCATGAAATGAGTATTGTTCCTGGTTCCAAGAAAAAACGCAACCGCGTCGGCCGCGGCATCGGCTCCGGCAATGGCAAGACGGCTGGCAAAGGTATGAAAGGTCAGCTCTCCCGTAGCGGTGGCGGCAAGCGCCCGGGCTTCGAAGGCGGCCAGATGCCGTTGTATCGTTTGCTCCCGAAACGCGGCTTCAAAAACATTTGGGCTAAAGAATATGCAGAAGTTAACGTTTCTGTACTCAACCGCTTTGAAGACGGCACGACTGTCGATCCCGTCGCTCTCGTAGAAGCTGGCATCCTCAAGAATGTCCGCGACGGCGTCCGTATCCTCGGCAACGGTGAACTCGAAAAGAAACTCACTGTCGTAGCCAACGGCTTCACGAAATCCGCTAAAGCTAAAATCGAAGCTGCAGGCGGTAAGGTTGTAGTACCGGGAGAAGAACCGGTAGCAGAACAGTAGGGGTGAGTTGCGGTGTTAGAAAACATCCAAAACGTACTGAACGTCCCGGAATTCCGGAAACGGGCAGTCTTCACTCTCATCATGTTCATCGTTTTCAGACTCGGCGTCCATATCCCCGTACCGGGTGTGGATTCGTCGGTCATTGAGAATCTCTTCAGCAGCGGCAACTTGTTCGGACTCCTGGACTTGTTCGCCGGCGGGGCACTGAGCAAGTTCTCCGTTCTGGCCATGAGCATCACGCCGTACATCAACGCGTCGATCATCATGCAGCTGCTGACAGCCGTCGTTCCGACTTTTGAACAATGGGCAAAGGACAATCAGGAAGGCCGCGATAAGATCCAGAAGGTCACGCGGTACGGCACGGTTGTCCTGGCACTGATCCAGGCTTTCGCCATGAGCTATGCGCTGAAAGTCAACAATGCCCTCATCGTCGACAGCTGGGCCATGGTCGTCATGGTCTCCCTGGTCCTCACGGCAGGCACATGTTTCCTCATGTGGCTCGGTGATCAGATTACAGCTGGCGGCATCGGCAACGGCATTTCTCTCATCATCTTCGCCGGTATCGTAGCGCGCTTCCCGCAAGGCTGTATGACGATTTACAAGTACATCCAGGCTGGTTCGATCAACATCTTCCAGGCCTTGCTTTTTGCTGTCATCGCCTTGTTCATGATCGTCGTGGTCATTGAAGTCACGCAGGGTCAGCGCCGCGTCACGGTACAGTATGCGAAACGTATCGTCGGCCGTAAGATGTATGGCGGTCACTCGACACATATTCCGCTGAAAGTCAATCAGGCTGGCGTCATCCCCATCATCTTCGCTTCGTCTGTACTGATGTTCCCGATTACCATCGCACAGTTCGTACAGAATGAAACAGTCCAGTGGATTGCAAGCTTCTTTGCATGGGGGACGGTGACCAACACGGTCATGTACGCTCTCCTGATCATGTTCTTCACCTATTTCTACACGGCTATTTCGCTGAACATCCCGCAGCTCACGGAAAATATGCAGAAGTATGGCGGCTTCATCCCTGGCATCCGCCCGGGCCAGCCGACAGCCATGTATATCGATCGCATCATGACGAGAATTACCCTCGCCGGTGCCTTCTTCCTGGCCTTCATCGCCATCCTGCCGAACTTCATCGGCTGGGTTACGGGGATCGAAGGGGTTTACTTCGGCGGTACGGCCATCCTCATCGTCGTCGGTGTTGCCATCGACACGATGAAACAGGCAGAATCCTTAGTTTTGAATAGACAATATCAAGGATTTATGAAATAATAAGGGGGTAGTTTGAGTGTATATTCTTTTAATGGGCCCTCCGGGTGCTGGTAAAGGTACCCAGGCTGAACGATTGATTGAAAAATATGGTATTCCCCAGATTTCGACAGGCGACATGTTCCGGGCAGCTGTAAAAGAACAGACCCCGCTCGGCCTCGAAGCCAAGAAGTACATGGACAACGGCCAGCTCGTACCGGACGCTGTTACCGTAGGCATCGTCAAAGAACGCCTCGCCAAAGATGACTGCAAAAAAGGCTTCATCCTCGACGGCTTCCCGCGCACGACCAGCCAGGCTGTATCCCTTGATGCCATCCTCCGCGATTTGGGCATCAAACTCGATGGCGTCATCAACATCGCCGTCCCCGATGAAGAACTCATCAAACGGACGACGGGCCGTCAGATCTGCCGCTCCTGCGGTGCGACATACCATGTCACATTCAAACCGTCCAAGGTGAAGAACGTCTGCGATAAATGCGGCGGCGAATTGTATCAGCGCGATGACGATAAAGTAGAAACCGTCAAGAAACGCTTGAGCGTCTACGCTGCACAGACGAAACCGCTCATCGACTACTATAAGAATTCCAATCTCTACATCGAAATCGATGGCAAACAGAGCATGGAAGATGTCTACAAAGACATTGTTGCTAGTCTTGAAAAGAGTAAATAAGCATGATTATTTTAAAATCCAAACGGGAAATTGAGTATATTCGCGAAGCTGGCCGCATTACGGCCAACGCCCTTCAGCTCATGAAGAAATTGGCAAAACCTGGCATCACGACAGGCGAACTCGACCAGCGCTGTGAAGAATACATCCGCAGCTGCGGCGCTTTTCCGAGCTGCAAAGGCTATTACGGGTTCCCGGCAACCATTTGCGCCAGCGTAAATGAAGAAGTTGTCCACGGCATCCCGGGCCACCGCAAGCTCAAAGATGGTGATATAATCAGCATTGATTTAGTAGTGAACAAGAATGGCTACCATGGCGATTCGACGGTAACGATTCCCGTCGGCCACGTTCATCCGGCGACCCTCAAGCTCTTGAAGGTCACCGAAGAAAGCCTCTATAAAGGCATCGAACAGGCCGTTGCCGGGAATCACCTCGGCGACATCGGCCACGCAGTCCAGTCGTATGCCGAATCCTTTGGATACGGCGTCGTCCGCGACTACGTCGGCCACGGCATCGGTACGGACATGCACGAAGATCCGGAAGTGCCGAACTACGGCATGGCCGGTCACGGCGAACTGCTGGAACCGGGCATGGTCCTGGCCATTGAACCGATGATCAATATGGGCACGGAAAAAGTCCGCCAGTTGAAGAACGGCTGGACCGTCGTCACGCGTGACGGCAAACCGGCAGCCCACTTCGAACATACAGTAGCCATCACGGAAAACGGTCCTGAAATCCTTACCCTTCCGGAAGAATAAGATGGAACGGACACAGATGATACCTGTCTGCACGGTCGTAGAAAGCCTGGCAGGCAGGGATAAAGGCCACTTGTATGTTGTTGTCGGCAGTCTGGCTTATCCCTACGTATGGATTGCTGACGGTAGAAAGTACAACCTGGATAAGCCGAAAAAAAAGAATTGCCGGCATCTCCGGATATTGGGAACGAGCGTATCCACTGGAAGCGCTGGTCCCGCGAGAATCAGCAATGAATGGATACGGTCCGTCTTGAACCGGGCTGTGAAGAATTGACCAGGGAGGTTACTATGTCGAAGGTAGATGTCATTGAAGTAGAAGGCGTCGTCGTTGAAGCTTTGCCAAACGCCATGTTTAAAGTCAAGCTTGAAAACGATCACATCGTACTGGCTCATGTCTCCGGTAAAATGCGGATGAACTTCATTCGTATCCTTCCGGGCGACCGGGTCACACTCGAATTGACACCGTATGATCTGAATCGCGGTCGTATCACGTACCGCTTTAAGTAAGAGTATTACGCAGGAGGTTAATGATGAAAGTAAAACCGTCAGTAAAAAGAATTTGCGAAAAATGCAAAATTATCAAACGTAAAGGCCGCGTCATGGTCATTTGCGAAAATCCGAAACATAAACAGAAACAGGGTTAATAAGCAGGAGGTGAATGAATAGATGGCACGTATAGCCGGTGTGGATTTACCACGTGATAAACGAGTTGAAATTGGTTTGACTTACATTTTAGGTATCGGTCTTTCTTCTTCCCAGAAGATCCTGGCTAAGACTGGCGTAAACCCGGATACCCGCGTTCGCGACCTGACAGAAGACGAAGTACAGAAAATTCGTGAAGTCATCGGTTCTGAATATAAAGTTGAAGGTGACCTTCGCCGTGAAACAGCACTCAACATCAAACGCCTGATCGAAGTTAATTCGTATCGCGGCAAACGTCATCGTGCAGGTCTTCCGGTCCGCGGTCAGCGCACCAAGACGAACGCACGTACCCGTAAAGGTCCGAGAAAAGCTGTAGCAGGTAAGAAGAAATAAGATTCTTTAAGTAAGGAGGGAAACGATTTTGGCTAAGAACGTAAGAAGCAACAAAAGAAAAGAAAAGAAACACGTAGAATCGGGCGCAGCACATATCCGTTCTACTTTCAATAACACGATCGTTACGATCACTGATGCAAAAGGCAATGCACTGTCCTGGGCAAGTGCCGGCGGCCTCGGTTTCCGCGGTTCCCGTAAGAGCACTCCGTTCGCTGCACAGATGGCTGCTGAACAGGCTGCCAAAGCTGCTATGGAACATGGCCTCCGTCAGGTAGAAGTTTTCGTAAAAGGTCCGGGCTCCGGCCGTGAAGCTGCTATCCGCGCATTGCAGGCTGCAGGTCTTGAAGTCAACTCCATCAAAGACGTAACTCCTATTCCGCATAACGGCTGCCGTCCGCCGAAACGGAGACGCGTATAATCGTAGATAATTAACCAAGGTGTTTTGATTCTGAAATAGGAGGATTTTCCTAATGATCGATGATAACAAGTTTAAAGTTAAAACCGTCGAAATCAATGACGGCGGTACCTATGGAAAATTCGTATGTGAACCTCTCGATCGGGGTTACGGAATCACATTGGGTAATAGTTTGCGGCGTGTCCTCCTGGCATCCCTGGATGGCGTAGCAATCACTTCGATTAAAATCGATGGTGTTCTCCATGAATTTTCGACCATCCCCGGCGTTCGGGAAGATGTTTCGGAAATCATCCTCAACCTCAAACAGGTTCGGATGAAATTCCTGGACGATGATATCAACGAACTCGATATCACTGTCGATATCTCTGGTGAATGTGAATTCACTGCAAACGATCTTAACGTAAACTCAGACATTGAAATTTTGAACCCGGATCTTCATATTGCCACGCTGGATACGGACGCTGAAATCCGTATGCAGTGCCACATTGAACGCGGCAAAGGGTATGTTCCTTCTACGAAGAACAAGAAAGAAACGGATATGATCGGGGTCATCCCCATCGATTCGATTTTTTCGCCTATTGTGCGCACCAACTACGAAGTAGGCAATATCCGGGTCGGCAACGAAATGGATTACGATTCGTTGACGCTTGAAGTGACGACGGACGGCAGCATCAGTGCTGAAAACGCCGTCGCCAAGGCTGCATCCATTATGATCAGCTATTTGAACTACTTCCAGGACATCGCCACCGACGCCAAAGTCAATGACACGTTGGCTGAATTCACCAACAAAGATGGCGAAGAACCGGAAGCACCGACAGAACCGGACCTCAACGACATCAAGATTGATGTCCTCGATCTTTCCGTACGCGCTTCGAACTGCCTGAAACGTGCAAACATCTACACCTTAGGCGACCTCGTAGAACGGACGGAAGACGACTTGTCCAAGATTCGCAACCTCGGCAAGAAGTCTGTCGATGAAATCATTGAAAAGTTGCAAAAAGAAGGTTACGATTTAAAATCGAGTAACGAAGAATAGTTCGAGGAGGATGAACGATGGCTTATAGAAAGTTGGGACGAGACAGCTCCGCACGTAAAGCATTGCTGCGTAGCATTGTCACCTCTTTATTCCAGCATGAACGCATTGAAACGACAGAAGCAAAGGCAAAAGAACTTCGCAAAGTCGCTGACAAAATGCTTACCCTCGCAAAACGCGGCGACCTCCACGCTCGCCGTCAGGTCTTGGCATACATGATGGATGAAGAAGTTGTCAAAAAAATGTTTGACGAAATTGCACCGAAATACAAAGATCGTCAGGGCGGTTATACTCGCATCATCAAAACTGGCGTTCGTCAGGGCGATGCTGCTCCGATGGTAATCATCGAATTAGTATAAGCTTGTAAGAAAAAAGGAGCTGTCGCAAGACAGCTCCTTTTTTGCAATCCGCCGGTCGCCGGTCGCAGGCCGCTTCGGATTCAGATGCCGTTGCGCGGCGTCAGACTCAAACTGACAACGGCGCTTCGGGAAACCCTCAGCGCGTAGCGGGCGCCCCACGTGGTCGCCCCTACAGGTGCGGGATAACGTATCACGACCCTCGGCTCGTAAAAAACGCCCCAATCGGGGCGCGTATGGCTCCCCTGATAGGGGAGCTGTCAGCGAAGCTGACTGAGAGGTTTCGCAGGCTGCCTCGGATTTAGATGCTGCTGCTCGGCGACAAACTTAAAAAATGCCCCAACTGGGGCCATCGTAGGGGCCGACCTTTAACCTCTCAGACCGCCTTTGGCGGCCAGCTCCCCTATGAAGGGAGCCTTGGGCGGCCCGCCGCGACCAATCGGCCATATACTTAACGAATCTATGTGGTATGATTTTGTGACCTGCGGTCTGCGAACAGCGCGCCCACGACCTGCGGCCGGCGACCGGCCGTTTATCTCGGACTCAGATGCCGTTGCGCGGCGTCAGACTTAAACTGACAACGGCGCTTCGGGAAACCCTCAGCGCGTAGCGGGCGCCCCACGTGGTCGCCCCTACAGGTGCGGGATAACGTATCAAGACCCTCGGCTCGTAAAAAACGCCCCGACCGGGGCTATCGTGGGGGCCGACCTTTAACCTCTCAGACCGCCTTTGGCGGCCCGCCGCGAACAGTTGGCCATACCCCAAGCTGGTCAATGTGGCATGGTTTTGCGACCTGCGACCTGCGGCCGGCGCGCCCTATGAGGGCGCATGCGACCAACCAACCTCTCCGGCCTTTTAGGCCACCTCCCCTATAAGGGGAGGCATAACGATGAACGACATCGCCGAAGGCGATAAGCCACTAACCACTAACCACTAACCACTAACCACTAACCACTAGCTCGCTACGCGAGCCTACCCCAAAAGGAGTGAATATAAATGCCATATCGTATGATGTTAGCTGTCAACTTTACACCGGAACGGCTGGACCAGGTCAAGCTCCTGGCCCTCTTGACGAAATCGAAGGTCAAGGCCGTTACGGAAGCGGAAAAAGGCGAAACGGTCGGCAAAGTCCTGGGACTGACTGACGAAGAAATCGCTGAAATCGCCGCTATGAAACAGGAAACGGAACAGACCAAGGTTCATGAACAGATGAACGAAGACGAAAAACTTCCGCCTGTCACCAAGGAAGCGCTGATCCTCTGCGGCTTCGATAACCAAGCTGTCAACCTGCTCCTGAGCAGTATCCGCCGGGGCCGCCTGAAGAACGTACCCCTCAAGGCCATGTTGACGCCGAACAACATTTCCTGGACTATCGAAACGATTTTGCAGGAATTGTCGAAAGAACACGAATATTTTCATAAAAAGAGGTAAGACCATGCGTCCTACGACACTTTGCTTTCCCGTCCGCCCGGACGGGAAACTTTTATTAGGCCGCAAAAAACGCGGCTTCGGCGTCAGCAAATGGAACGGCTTCGGCGGTAAGATCGAAGCCGGTGAAAACTTCCTGCAGTGCGCCGTCCGGGAACTCCGGGAAGAAACGGGCCTCATCGCCAGGGAAGAAGACCTGGAACTCGTCGGCTTCCTGGACTTTCACTTCTCGGCCTCACCGGACCTGGACCACATCGGATTCGTCTACTTCCTCCGCCAATGGCAGGGGACTGTCCAGGAAACCGAAGAGATGGAACCGCAATGGTTCGACTCGGTAGCCCTTCCGTATGATGAAATGTGGAAAGGCGACCGGACGTGGATTCCTATGCTGCTGAAAAAAGAAAAAGTAAAGGGCATCATCACCTTTGCCGAAGACAATGAACATGTACAACATATGGAATTTTGCTATATGAATTCTATATAACTAAATAGATTGTAAAAAACGACAGATGGACATCATCTGTCGTTTTTTGCGTTTATACGACGATTTAGACATATTTTGGAGCTTGACATTGACAGGTCATTTATTCTACTACTTATAAATTATTAATATAAAATATTGAATTTGTAATTAATTATTAAAGATTATATATTGATAAAATATATAATATTGGCTCTATAAAACCAACTAGGTTAATAGCGGTGAAAAGAATGAAAAAAACTTTGATGAGTGCTGTCCTGCTGAGTTTGGGTGTGACGGCGAGTGTATTGGCAGCACCGGCGACGACGGCCAACGTTTCCGTAGACAGCCCGTATTATGGGTATATCGAAAAATTGAGTGCCATGGGCTATCTCGATACCATGCCCAATGGGGCCAAACCATACAGCCGCATGCAGATGGCTCAATGGGTCGTCCAGGCTCAGGATAAGGCCCAGACCAAACCCATGCCGAAATACTTGGCAGATCAGGTCGATGCCCTGGCGCAGTACGTCGCCCCGGAAGTGGCTACCCTGCGCGGGGAAAAGACATACGATTCGTTGAAACTCCGCTCGGTCTCGCTGACGGCAGCGGCTCAGCTCTCGGATACGCCACGCCATTCCTATAGCCATATTAATCGCAGTCATACTACTAATGCAGGCTGGCAGACCTTTGGCGCCAATCGCAATGGCTATAAATACGGCCGTTACGGCAATGGCATCTTGGAAGCTGAAATTTCCGGGAACATCGGTCATGAAACGGCTATCGCCCTGCGGCCGCGCTTCAGCTATGACAAGGACAACGATTTCAGCGCCAGTCTGGAAGAAGGCTATATCAAGACCCGTGCCGGCATCTGGGCCTTTGAAGCCGGCAAAGAAGCCATGACCTGGGGGCAGGGGGAAACGGGCAATCTGGCCTTAGGGAACAACATGCGCCCCTTGACGACCATCCAGGCGCACTTCATTGAACCACAGCGCGTCGGCGGCTTCTTCCGATTCCTCGGTCAGGCAGACGTCCATCTCTTCTACGGCTTCCTCGAAGGCGACCGTCATGATCGTGCGGCTGCCCGGGGAATGACAGATTACGACGATGCCGGCCTCATCGGCATCCGCGCCGACTTTTCGCCGACATCGTACTTCACCTTCGGCCTGTCCCGCCTGTCCATGCTCGGCGGTGACGGTAATGGCCTGGATAGTTCCGACTGGGGCCATTGGCTCTATGGCCGTAATGACGATGCCGATACGGACCGTTGGGATGATATTGCCGGCGGCGACTTCTATGGCGAACTCTACGGCGAAGACCAGTCGCACTATATGCCGTCCAAAGTTGCTTACCGGGCCGGCATATACCTGCCGAAACTGACTCATGATGGGTCCTGGGACATGACCTTGGAAATGGCTGATACCCAGCGACGTCTGGTACGGCCACCAGCGCTTCAATAACGGCTGGACCTATCACGACGCCATCATGGGCGATGCCATGGGCCGCGATGCCCGCAAATACTATGGCGCTATCCGCCACTATTTGCCTCATGAAACGTCCATCGGCCTCTATGCCCAGCGGACGGAAATGGAACGGGGCATGCGCGTCCATCCGACTGTCAATGAATTCGGCCTCACTGGCCAGACCAAACTGGGTCAGGACGTCTACCTCAACGGCATCATCGGCTACGCCAACGTAGAAAACGCGGACTTCACCATTCATACAGACCACGACAAATTCGCTACTGCCACCATTCAGTGGAGGTATTAGAATACGGCTCTCTTGATAGGAGAGCTGTCAGCGAAGCTGACTGAGAGGTTTCGCAGGCACAGTTCGCCGGTCGCCGATCGCCTCGGACTCAAATGCCGCTGCGCGGCGTCAGACTCAAAGTGACAACGACGCTTCGGGAAACCCTCGGCTCGTAGGGAAGAACCCCACCACCACAAGCGGTCCCCCTCCCCTTATCAAGGGAGGCGAATGGCTCCCCTGTGAAGGGGAGCTGTCAGCTAAGCTGACTGAGGGGTTCTTACAGCGACCAGTCAGCCATATACCCAAGCTGGTCAATGTGGCATGGTTTTGCGACCTGCGACCTGCGCGCCCATAAGGGCGCCCACGACAAACCAACCTCTCCGGCCTTTCAGGCCACCTCCCCTATAAGGGGAGGCATAACGATGAACGACCTACGAACTACGACGAACGACATGCCCCGACCGGGGCCAGCGTAGGGGCCGTCCCAAAGGGCGGCCCGCTGCGACCAGTCGGCCATACACCAACCGGGTCCATGTGGCATGGTTTCGCGAACAGCGGCCTGCGGCCGGCGCGCCCATAAGGGCGCCTCAAAATGGAGAACAATCATGATAGATATTCACTCACATATTTTATACGACATTGATGATGGCTCTGAAGCTTTGGATATGTCGCTGCAGATGCTGCGCATGTCCGTCGATTCCGGAGTCACCGATATTATTGCGACGCCTCATGTCAATCGTCAGGGCCATATACCGGCCTGGCAGACGATTCTGGACAAGGTAGCAGCCCTTCAGGAAGAAGCGGATAAGGCTCAAATTCCTATCCGTATCTATACGGGCGCGGAAGTGGAACTCAACGGAGACACGTTGCGCTTTATGAAGGAAAATCACGACGACTATTGCCTGGCTGGCAGCCGTTATGTCATGTTGGAACTGACCGACCAGTCCCAGCCGGATATCGTCGAAAAGATGATTTATGAGCTGCAAATGCGCGGGTTCCTGCCACTTTTAGCACATGTAGAACGCTATGAGCGCCTCATGGAGCGTCCGGAAACGCTCTTGGCATGGATGAATAAGGGTGTCCTAGCTCAATGCAATACAGGCAGTTTCACGGGCTATTTCGGCTCGAAATTGCAGCAGCGCGTCCGCGACCTCTACCGCAATGGCATGATCCACTTCCTGGGCAGCGACGGGCATCGCGTGGAATTTCGCACGACGGATATACGCGAAGCCCACGAAGAACTGGACCGCCTGGCTGCCAAGGATAAGCAGCACGTCAATCTTTGGAACACGGCGACTCGCAATGCCGAATGTATTTTAAAGAACCGCGTCTTTTATCCCGACTTGCCGTCGCACTGGCAAAAGGAGAAAAAAGGCTTTTTCCATCGTCTCTTTGGTTGAATATAGGATGTGAATACAGATGTTAAAGAAAAGTATACTGGCATTGGCCGCCGTGACCGCTTTGTGGACCGGGACGGCCTGTGCCGAAGAGTATTATATGCGGCCTGGCGATGAGCTCAACATCGTCGTCACGCAGCAGCAGGACCTGGGCAATTCATCAACGAATCAGTCGCCCTTCGTTGTCCGGCCCGACGGTAACGTGTCCTTTCCCTTAGTCGGGGAAATCCACGCTGAAGGCATGACGGTCTCTCAGTTCATCAATGTCCTGCAGCAGGGCCTGGCCCGGTATATCGTCGATCCCGATGTATCCGTCAATATTTCCAAGTTAGGCCGCGTCCGGGTCTACGTCTTTGGTGAAGTCAGGAAGCCCGGTGCCGTGGAACTGGAAAAGGGCCATACCGTCATCGACGCTATCGGTGCCGCTCAGGGCTTTACGCGGGATACGGCGAAGAAGAAGATTTTCCTCATCCATCAGGATCAGCCGAAATCGCTCATTCCCATTAACCTCAATAATATGCTCAAAACCGGCGATATGTCGCAGAATGTCACCCTCCGCGAAGGGGACATCCTTTACCTGACCAAGAACCATCGCATCGACTTTGCCCGCGATATCGCGCCGATCTTCAGCAGTATTTACATGATTACCGAAGCGAAAGACAACTTAGATAACAATTAGTATTTACCATACAGGAGTTGAACAGGGTGGAAGAAATAACCATTGATTTGAAAGACCTCTTTCAAGTTGTCATGGCCAACAAGAAGAAAATCGCGGCTATTACGGCGGCCTTCATGATTGCCGGCGGGGCCTATCTGCTCGTCGCGCCGCCGGTGTACCAGTCGACGTCGCTGCTGCGCATCAAGCAGGATAAGGGCCTGGGCGATTCGATTTTGTCCAAAGTGTCCGGCGGCAATGCCATGGACGATAAACAGCGCATGATGACTGATGCAGAAATCCTAAAGAGCCGCAACGTCGTCCTGCCGGTCATCGCCCAGACAGAAGAACGCGATGAAGACGGGAAACTGCCCGATTATGATGGCTATGTCAAGAAGCACATCATTACCAAACCGTATAAAGATACAGAAATCCTGGAAGTCGACGTCACAGGCAAGTCGCCGGAACAGGCCCAGAAGGCCAATAACCTCATCATCAAGGGCTTCATGAACCGCCTGACCGAACTGAGCCATGACGAACAGAAGCGGACCCGCGAGTTCCTGGAAAAGAGGCTGGCCGCGTCCAAAGACGAATTGAGTCAGGCCGAAGATAAGCTGCAGCAGTATCAGTCGGCCAACAAGATGTACTCGACGGATGACCAGATGAAGCAGCTTACGGATAAGCTGAACATTGTCGACAAGGCTAAAGCCGAAAACCAGCTCAACCTGGAAACGGCCCAGGCCGGCCTGAGCAGCGTCAATGAACAGCTCAGCTCGGCTGGCGTCTCCATCGCCGACAGCCCGGCCATCCAGCAGTATAAGACCCAGCTGGCGCAGCTGGAAGCGACCAAAGCCAGTTACGTCGGCAAATATACCGACGAACATCCGAAGATGCAGGAAATCAATAACCAGATCAACTCCACCCGTGATTCTCTGAATCAGGAAATCAGCAAGATTGTCGCCCAGCAGGCGCCGTCCAGCAATACTGTCCAGCAGGGCTTACTGGCCGATAAATTCAAGAACGAAGCGGCCATCGCCGTAGCCCAGAGCAAAAAGACGGCCCTGGACCAGATGGATGCCCAGAATGACGCCATCATCGCGTCGCTGCCGGAAAAGGAACAGGGCTTCGTCCGCGTCAAGCGCGATGCCGACGTCAACAACGAAATCTATGTCATGCTGGCCAAACGCTTGGAAGAAGCCAAAGTAGCCGAAGTCATGGTACCAAATGAAGTACAGGTCGTCGACTGGGGGACATTGCCGGAAAAACCGATTAAGCCGCGGAAAGTCTTGATTATGGCTATCATGACCTTGTTAGGTCTCATCGTCGGCATGGGGACGGTCATCGTCCAATCCCTCATGTATCGCAAGATACGGACGGCCGAAGACGTGGAAAAAGAATTGGGACTGCCTGTCCTGGGGATGATCCCCGATACCAGTACCTTACAGGAAGAACAAGACAGCCGTGACGGTTTATGGTCGAAACTTAGGAGGAAATTATGGCGGAAATAGATTTTGTCACTCATTATAACAGCCGGTCTCCGGTATCTGAAGCATACCGCGCTATTCGGACGAATCTCCAGTTCGCCGGTGCCGGGAAAAAAATGAAAACCATCGTCTTTACGTCGGCCGTTCCGAACGAAGGGAAATCGACTGTCGTGTCTAATCTTGCCATTATTACAGGGCAAGATGATAAGCGCACTTTACTCATAGACTGCGACCTGCGCAGACCGACTCTTCATCGTCGGCTCAGCTTACTGAACCGGGGATTAATGAACTGCTTTGCTGAAGACCTGCCGTTGCAGGAAGTCATCCAGCCGGATATTTTTCTCAATGTCGATATCGTTACCAGTGGCCCCATTCCGCCGAATCCGGCCGAACTCCTGGGGTCGAAGAAGATGAAGGCCCTTTTACAGGAAGCGGCGGAAATGTATGATTACGTCTTCCTCGACATGCCCCCCGTCCTGGCCGTCACTGATGCCGTCCTCATGAGCAGCCAGACCGACGGTACCATCCTCGTCTTGGGCAGCGGGGATATCAGTCCGGACGAAGGCAAACAAGCCAAAGAACTCTTAGAAAAAGTCCACGCCAACATCCTAGGCGTCATCTTAAATAAAGTCCCGCAGCACCACAAGAGCGGCTACTATTACTACTACTATTACGACGAAAATCATAATAAAAAACGGAAAAGACGTTAGCCTCCCCTGCGAAGGGGAGGCGCAGGCCGCCGGCCGCCTCGGACTCAGATGCGGCGTTCCGCCGCGACAGACTCAGAGCGACAACATCGCCTCGAGTAACCCTTGGCTCGTAGGGAAGAACCCCACCACCGCAAGCGGTCCCCCTCCCCTTATCAAGTGAGGCGAATGGCTCCCCTGTGAAGGGGAGCTGTCAGCGAAGCTGACTGAAGGGTTCTTACAGCGACCAGTCAGCTATATATCTAACTGGTCAATGTGGCATGGTTTTGCGAACAGCGACCTGCGCGCCCATAAGGGCGCCCACGACAAACCAACCTCTCCGGCCTTTCAGGCCACCTCCCCTATGAGGGGAGGCTTAACGACGAACGAACTACGATGAACGACGGGGCTGAAGGCCCCATAATACAATGAAAGGAATGAAAAAAGGTCATGAAGACCCGTGTCTATCCTACGTCACGTAAACTTTTCGGTTTACTTGGTGACGTGACTATCATCACCCTAACTTATATACTCCTGACCTATCTGATTATCCCGCCTAGTGCGCGGGAAATACATCAGGCTTTATACTCGGGTATGCTGCCGGTTGCTGTTATCTTTTCGGTCTTATTGTTCAGCATCAATGATCTTTATACGATTGAACACAAGCGCTTCAGTGAAGTCCTGATCAGCCTGGCTGTCAGTCTCTTCCTGGTCCTCATCCTGGTCATGGCTTTGAGTTTTGTCATTCATGAATTCGCTTATTCCCGGGTCTTGATTGCTTCCAGTACGGCTGTACAGTTTGTCCTACTCGGTTTTTGGAAGCGAGCCGTCCAACGTTGGGAACAGAGCCTTCATCCTGTCCGCCGGGTCATAATTATGGGCAACGAAGACGAATGCCGTCATGTCTATTACCGCATGAGTGCCCAGCCTCAGCTCAAGCTGAAGCTCCAGCACGTCGTCATGAATCCGCAGAAAAATTGGCGCCAGGAACTGGAAACCTGCGACATCGACACGCTCATCATTTGTTCGGATATCCCCATTACAACCAAGGCGGATATCGTCAACTACTGCACGGATAAGGAAATCCAGCCGTACATCATTCCCGGCTCTTACGAAATCTTCTGTAACGGTGCCATGCTGCAGAAAATCGACGACGTCCCGGTCTTCCGGCCCAAGAGCCTGCGCCTCAGCGTGGAACAACGGGCCGTCAAGCGCACTGTCGATATCATCGTGGCCGGTATGGCTGCCATCTGCGCCCTGCCCTTCGCCATTCCCGTCGCCCTGGCTATCAAGCTCGGCGATGGCGGTCCCGTTCTCTACAGTCAGGTCCGCGTCGGACGCTTTGGCAAGGAATATAAAGTCTATAAATTCCGTTCCATGCGCGTCGATGCAGAAAAATATTCCGGTCCCCAGCTGGCGACGGAAGACGACCCACGCATTACCAAAGTCGGCAAATTCATCCGCGCCACCCGCCTGGACGAACTGCCGCAGATCCTCAACGTCCTCAACGGAGACATGAGCCTCGTCGGGCCCCGACCAGAACGGCCTTTCTTCGTCGAAAAATTCAAACAAGAAAACCCCGAATACGCCTATCGCCATAACGTCAAACCGGGCATCACCGGTCTGGCCCAGGTCTTCGCAAAGTACAACACTACGCCGTACGACAAACTCGTCTACGACCTGATGTACATTGAAAACTACAGCATCTTAGAAGACTTCATCATCATGATCCAGACCATCAAGATCCTAGTCACCAAGAGCGCTACCGAAGGCAAAGACGTCAGCGGCAAAGACCTGGACCTAAGCAAATTCCAGCGCTAAAAAGCCCTCAAAGCCTCCCCTAATAAGCCCTTTTTGGCCCATCAGGTGCTGACCGCAGGGAAGCGCAAGATGGTTGCCAAAACGGAGAGTCGTGCTGGAGGTGCCACGAAGTGGCGGAGAGGTTCTTCCTATTTTTACAAAGGATGGATTATTTATGCCTGTAAATTATTCTGTTTTAATGTCTGTCTACTACAAAGAGCATCCCGATTACTTGCGGCAAAGCATGCAAAGTATTTACGACCAGACCGTCCCGACTGACGACTTCGTTCTCGTCTGTGATGGCCCATTGACGCCGGAACTGGATGCGGTTATCGCCGACATGCAGCAACAATTCGGGCCGCGCCTGAACGTCTGCCGTCTTTTAAAAAACGGCGGCCTCGGTAAAGCTTTGAACTTCGGTATCGGACAATGCAAAAACGACCTCGTCGCCCGCATGGATTCCGATGACGTCAGTCGCCCCGACCGGTGTGAACGACAGCTTGCCGCATTTCAGGACCATCCCGAATACAGCTTGGTCAGCGGTATCGTAGAAGAATTCAGCGATACCGTCACGAACGTCTCCGTTCGCCGTATCGTTCCCGAACACCAAAACGACATCATTGACTTTGCTAAGAAACGCAATCCTTTCAACCATCCTTGTATTATGTACAAAAAAAGCGACGTAGAAGCTGCCGGAGGCTATCAAGATTTCTATCTGTTAGAAGATTACTATCTCTGGGTTCGCATGCTCCAACAAGGTTTCATCGGCTATAATTTGCAGGAGCCGCTACTGTGGATGCGGGCCGGCAGTGATATGTATAAACGTCGAGGTGGCTGGAAATATGTCCAGTCTCAGCGCAATCTCTTCAAATACATGGCACAAACTGGGTTCATCACAAGAAACCAATACCAGATTCAGAGCATGATTCGTCTGATTGGAGCTATTGTACCTAATTGGTTACGGGCATTTTTATTTAAACAAATCTTGCGAAAATAATGGGATAAGGAGTAATGCGGAATGAAGTTGGCGATTTTGTTGCTTTGTCATAAAAACGCAGAGCAAATTAATCTTTTTCTTGAGACATTAAAGCATCCAGACATCGAATTTTTTATTCATATGGACAAGAAGGCCGACATCGTAGATCAACTAATCAAACGACCAGATATCCATGTGTTACCGGATAATCTTCGTGTCGATGTGAAATGGAGCGGATTTTCAATGATTGAAGCAACGCTTAATCTATTGAAAGAAGCTTACAAAACGACTAGATTCGATTATTATTGGCTTTGCAGCGGACAAGATTTTCCCTTAAAGTCTCCGGGGCAGATTATTGAATATTTCAGTCAGCATGTTGGCCGTAATTTTATATCTCTTCGTCCGTCTTATAATTATCGAAACGACCATCATGAAAATCATCTTGATAAACGAAATGTAATGAAATATCCGGAATTTTTTATGGATAGAACTTTTTCTAAAAGAGTCCTCAAACGTTTGTATATAGAAATATCGGGGGGGTGGAATTCTACTTATTATATTTTTCGTAGGAAGGATAAATTTTCCACCCTTTCTTTTTATTTTGGGCCACAATGGATTGCTATTACAGATTCTTTCACTAAGTGGTTATTATCATATTTGTCCGATAATCCTTGGTACGAAGAAGGGTACAAATCCAGCTTGACGCCTGATGAATCTTTTTTTCAAACGTTATTTATGATGTCGCCCTATAAAGAAACAAGACATAATTATCTGCATTATGTTGATTGGACTAGCCAAGATGGAAAAGTCAAAAATAGTCCTAATACACTAACGATAGCTGATTATGGTGCTATGAAAAATTCTGGATATTTGATGGCTCGGAAGTTTGATACGGATGTGGATAAAGTGATTATAGAGAAATTGGCGAAATTTGATTGATTTATTAATTAAGTTCAGCAGTTTACAACTTTTTGAACAAATAAATATCGCGTAACCACACTTTGAAGTATAATGAATCTGCTAAAACACACCATCTCAAAGGAGTTACGCGATGAATTCATTATACCTCGAAAATTCGATTATTGGTAGTCTGTTTCGTTTCTTTTCTCCATATTTTTCTGCGGCGACACGGCCTACGCAATTCCTGCTGACCTGGCTGGTTATCGCTCAGTTAGCCCTGCAGGCCTTCCCGTCCCTTCGCTTTCTTCACCGGAATTTCTTGTCCCAAGTAACGCATCGCTGCTTG